>NZ_JAMTCC010000048.1:0-34100 GCF_025370265.1 Shewanella septentrionalis
TAGAAGAGGGGACAAAGCACAAAAAAACATGGCTGTCCCCGCTTTTTCCCCGCTTTTTGATAAGCATTCTTCTGGCTGAGGTCATCATCCGCTCCAAACAGACGCAATCAAGATAATGTAAAGGCTAGTATTAAGAGGGGACAAAGCACAAAAAGGCATGGCTGTCCCCGCTTTTTGTGTTATTTCTGATTTTGGATTCAGCGTCACGAGCAACCAAAACAGTGCTGTTATGGGAAAACGGAGGATAAGCGGATGTCTTGTGAGAAATGCTCTGCCGCAGCGGCAGAGCATTTAGAGCTCATTTCAGGAAGCACTTATCTCGAAAAGATATGGCTGTCCTCGATTTTTTTATACATTTGGTTTGTTAATAACCTGTGGGTCTGGACTTAACACTAGTAAGGTATTTGTTGTATTGCTTAATACAAATTGGAACTTAGTGGTGCCAGGAGTTCTATCGAGGTCCACAAGTTGCACTAACATACCATCGCTGCTAATGGTCACCGCATCGACAATTTCATCGAATGGAGTCACAAAACCTACTCCGACAAATTTTAAACCTTTACCTGTTTGATCATTTAGCAGGTAGGTTACAGTACCTGCTTGAGTGACTGTGACATCACCTTGACACTGTTGACCATTAGCATCGGTATAAATAAATACAGGTTCAGCATTTTCTAGGGTGACATTCACTTTTACAAATTGGGCTAAGCCTTGTGGTGCAGTCATTTTATTTTCCTCTTTAAAGTAGGGCTATGGGTTGTGATAAAAATTTAATTTTTCTAGACAGTTTGTTGATTCTATATACGGAATTATTATTTCAGGATTTTTATCTTTTTCTATTAAAGGTTGCAATATTTCCTTTGTTTCTTGGCAATATTTTAAATGTTTTTCTCTGCTTTCTATTTTTAGACTTACTTTGGCCATCGCTAAGTTGGACTTTGCAAAACCAATCAAATATTTTCTTTCATTTGGGAATTTTTTTACCAACTTTGAGAATATGATATTTGATTCTGTTAGGGTTGCCTTACCTTGAGTATTGTTTTTTGTCATTTCTTGTGTTGAAACTACAAATAAAGCATTTGCGTATAAGAAATTACGTCTCTGTTCATTGATTGATTTAAAGTTAGAATCAAAGTTCTCTAAAAGGGACTGGGAAGTTTCTTTGACTCTTGGATCATTAACAAAACTATTTAAGAATAATATTCTCGTCCGTATATAGAATAAATCTCTTTTCCACACTTCATTTTTAGCATCTAAAAGAAGAGATTTTTCTGTGAAACTTTTCGCCAGTAACAACTTTTCAAGTGCAGCTTCAAAATTGCCTTTGTACTCAAGTAATTCAGCTAGTCTCCCTAGAGTACTCGCTAGTCTATCGCGCATATAGGCATCATTTTGATTTAGAGAGTTGAGTAATTGATTTTGAGTTTCTTCTTGGAGCTTGATTGCAGTATCGAGATCGCCAAGTGAGATTAATGCACTCGCTAACCAAGATCTAGTATCAGCTACATCTGCAATGAGTTGGCTATCTTCGGGATCTTTGGCAAGTACCAATAGCTTCAATCGTAATGATTCTTCAAAATCTTGCTTTGCTTTAGCAAACTCTTGCTGGTTCATTGATACAGAACCTAAAGAATTACTCGCATAAGATAATTCCATGATGGCATCTTTATCTTCGGGCGCTAGGGTATACATGGTTTGGCTGTATTTTAAGTATTGATCCCAAAAAGGGCGTACTGCCGCCCAATCACTGACATCATATTGCAGTTGCCCTAACCAGAAGGCATTGGCACCTAGAGTTTTTAGTAGGGCTAAGTTTTTCGGCTGCACACTCAAGAGCGGCAACATTTTTTCTTGCGCCGCCAGTAATGCGCTGCGAGCTTCATCGATTTTATTGCGCGAATATGCCACTTCGCCCATGGCCTCTAAGGTTTGGCCGTGTTGGAAGCGGGCGTCAAAACTTAAGTGTGCATCATCCTCTTTATTGGAAAAATCACTGAAATATTCCAGTGCTTTATTGCTGATCCCGTCGAGTAAGTCCATACGGCCGATGCCGCGCATCTTGTCGGCGAAGTCGCCCACCATAAAACCGAGCAAATCTTCGGCGGCGAGGCGTTTTTGCAGGGCGAGTTTTTCAGCTTCTATGCTGCGCACACTCATGATAATGGAAGTGAGGGTGAGGACACATAATAGGGTGACGGTTAAGCGTCTCGTCCAGCGCAGCATATTGGCGCGTTTGGTGGAGGCTGTGATAAAGGCGGTTTCGGGATCGTCTAAATCGAATAACGGATTTTGGCTGAGACTTTGGGCTTCTTTTAAAGGTTTACCTTCAGCGAGTAGATAGGCGCTGTGTTTGGCTTCGCTGAGCCAGCGTGTTGAAAGATGCTGTAGGCGACTCTTAATGCTCAAACTATCGCTATGTTCGCTAATCCAAGCCGTCGCCCGTGGCCAACGGCGCAGCAGGGCTTCGTGGGCGATGCTAAAACAGGGTTCACCATTTTGCAGATGGGACACAAATAAGCGGCTATCAACCATGGCTTGCACTAGGGCGGTTTCGGCTGTGCTTTGCAGCTGCGACCAGCGGGCGGTGCGGCTGGTGATGGACTTTTCATCTTCGCGCAGGGTGACTAGCAGGGATAAAATCCGTGGCAGACTGGCTTTTTCGGCATCGCTTAAATGGGAAATCGCTTGCTCGGCATTTTTACCAATCGCCCCTTCAATACCGCCAAGGGCATGATAAACCGAGACTAATAACTTATCGTCGGCGCTGCGCTGCAAATACAAGGCCTGCAGCGTGTATTGCAACATGGGCAGCGCATCCGGGTTACTGGCGGCGTCGCTGCAGAGCATTTCATCGAGCGGCATTGCGGTTTCGCTGTCAACTTCCCAGCTTAAGTTGGCGGCCACCGCGGGCAGGCGGATCATTTGCAACAGTTCAGTGCGTGTCGGCGGCGCTAAGTCAAAGTGTGCGCCGCGGGATTTGCCGGCCATTAAGCTTGGGTAGCCCACAAGTAAAGGATAAAAATCGTTGCGACAGGCACTGATGATAATCACGGCTTTTGAGGTGGCGAGTTGTTCCAATAATTCTATGAACTGAGTTCGTTCGGTATCGCTAAATAGTGGTGATGAGAGCAACACTTCTAATCGGTCGATAAACAAGGCAAAAAACGGATTGGAAAAGGGTTTAGCCTTGAGCGCTTGGGTACACTGATTGATCACGCTTTGGATATCTTCGATAAGTTGAATCGCCAGAGTCTCAGCGCTCATGCCTTCGAATACTGGGATGTCGTTGATTTCCCAGTCGAGCATAGCGCTGGCAAGATCGGTTAACAGTTGCCCTTTACTCACATCGGCAAAATCTAAGCTGCTGAATGACGCGACACCAATGCCGTTATAGCCGCCGCCCTTCATTAAATTGGGCACAACACCGGCATTTATCAGGGAGGATTTACCGCTGCCACTTGGGCCTAAAACCAGACAGAAGGCACGACCATAGATGATTTGCTGGCTGATACGGTTAAGCAAAGTGCTGATTTGTTCACTGCGACCAAAAAACACCTCGGCATAGTTAGCGCTATAGGCTTGCAGACCCGGAAAGGGCGAGCCGCCTTGCCAACTTTGCGGGCTGGCGGTGGCTTCGTGGCCGATAGGAAAACGCACTTCGGCTAAGGTGCGATAGCCGCGTTTGCGTATGGTTTCTATATAGATGGGATCGGTGGCGCTATCGCCTAATGCTCTACGTAACTGATTGATAATTTTATGTAGTGGGTTGTCGCCAGTATCAACACCCGGCCAGCAGTGGCTGACTATTTCATCACTGCTGACGACTTCGCCCGCCCGTTGACAGAGAAACAGCAGCACATCCATCGCCTTGGGCTCAAGTTGTTTGACTTGTTTGCCAAGAAGCAGACTATTGGCGCTGGGATTGATTTGCCATTCACCAAAGAAAAATGTGCTGTCACTCATAACGATGTCCATTTATTGAGTATTGGCTAGCGTACTGTGGGAAACGTACCGTTAGTTACCACTCTTATAGTTATATTTTTGTTGTGTTTTTATGGTAAATGTTGGGCTGTTGTCGGCCTAAGGTTTGATGTCAAAGCCTTGACATTATGCCTATTACATTTGTTATTTAAAAGGGATAACCCTTGATAATCAATGTAAATTTTATCAGGGTGAGGTGTGGTAAATAGTCTTTAGCTTGTCATTTTTCTGTCAACAGTTTGTGCTTTGCGCTAGATGTTAAATAAGGTAATGGCTTTTAGGTGTAGATTGCAAAAGATCAACAATAAAAAGTGCCCGTGATTGGGCACTTTGTATTAGAGAGGAACTTAAGGCTAACAAGCCTGACTTATCAGCACGTTAAGCTAAGTATCTTAACGTTAGCCCCTTAACATTGGTTCCTTTGGATTAGCGCGTTAAGGTTAGTGCCTTGGCTTGATAGCTTAATCTGGCCATTTGACCTTGATCTTGCAGTTCTAACTCATTGAGTTCGAAGGGCGGCTGTAAACCCGAGGCTTGGATAAGCTTAGGATCTAACATCAGCTTTAACTTTGGTGACTCTGGGGTCAGCCAATTGGCCGCTTGGGTGCGTAGAATCGCTACCTTTTGACCTTTGGCATTGGTGCCGGTTAACGTGCCACTTAAGCCAAAACGTCCCGCCTCGGCGACCGATAACTCAAAGTTTATTTGGTTAGGCAAGCCTTTATCCCAAACCGTGAGTACTTCGGGCTTGATGCTCGCCGAATTGACATAGGACTTAAAGACAGACTTGACCGTGCGCTGCACCGGTCGGCCATCGACTTGGGTTTGCACTGTGATTTCAATTTCACTGAAACCTGCATTGCTGCTCGAAAGTGCGACGCCCGCGGGGATCTCCGCTTGCCATGCCTCCCCTTGTTTTACCATCGCCAGCGGTTGCATATTGCCATCGGCTTGTTTGAGTTTTGCCTGTGGCACAAAGGCGTTATCACTTTGGCTGAGTGCGAGTTCAAGCCCAAGGGTTTGCGCATCCGCCGCGATGGCTATGGGGGCTTTGACGCTCAGTTGATAGGGCGAGCCTTTTTCCTTCACATTGACTAAGTAGCTGGCGCTCGGTGTTAACGGCTGGCTGACCTGCAGGCGATATTCGCCCGGTGTGGCCTTCGCCGACATTTGCAGCGCACTGGAATCATCGGTTAACCCTGCGCTAGCCAAAGCATCGGCGTTGACCATTGATTTGACCAGTGACTCATTGGTGTTTATTCCACTGCTGTTGGCTGCTTTGCCTTGGGGTGACTGATTAGGGGTAACGCGCTGAATTTGCACGCGCTCAGGGGCAATGACCTCGGCGTGCATTAAGGCGCCAGAGCGGGTATCGCCCCGAGGTGCAATGCGCACTAAGCTCGACGCTTGGCTCATGGTGAGGCCCACGCCCGCATTAAGCTGTGCGCCTGTTACATTGACCCAATACTCGTCACTTTGGCTGGCTTGCTCCAGCTTAAGCATACTCGCTTGATACTCACCGTACAGCGGGGTGATAAAGCTAATGTAATCCGTACTGGTGTTGATGGGCGTGAGTGTTGGGCTGGCAATATTGCTATCGACTAAATCGGTATCGCTCGGCGCAGCTAAGGTTAATCCTTTGGCGTACATAGGGCTGGCATTGGTTTTGGGATCTATGGGTGTGGCTTCATCTTGGCAGGCTGCAAGCAGTCCGCTTAGCGCCAAGACACTGGCAAGTTTGCTGAGTGTGTGCATCTTAGTGCTCCTTAAATGTGGTTGCGGATCAGCGTGTCTAAATTGAAACACGCACGGCGGCTCTGCTGATGGCTTAGGGGCTCTTGGCCACGGGTCTTTTGTTTATCAGTAAACCAGACGGTGCCAGCCGCCTTTTGTGAGCTGCAATTTAAGAAGCCGTCGGAGCAGCTATCGAGCCAGTTTTGGGTGGTTTCGAGCGCGACTTGGTATTGATAACCCGCGCAGTAACTGTCGCTGTCCCAAATGGCGGAATCAACATCTGAGCCCACCACGACTTCGAAGGGTTTACCCAGCGATGGGCGACCCGCTGTGCCATTAAGCCAAGCGTTGTTGTAGTTTGCCATCCAACCGACTTGCTGTTGTTTCACCGCATTGCTGCCATAGCCTAAGAGCCAGCCTAAGCTGGTTTCGAACACATTACCTTGGTTCACCGCATCGGCCAGCGGCGTACCAGCACTGGAAGGCGCGATGGCGATAACCTTTGAGGTGGAGTTGATCACCGCAGGATAACGGCTGTCCCACGTGGGGTTAGATAAAATCCACCGCACTACGTTGCCACCATTGGAGTGGGTCAGCAGAATTAAGTCGTCGATATTTTTGGCTTGGATAAAGCTATTGAGCTGCGTGGCCAGACAACCTGCGGCGCTTTCTTCCCACATATATTGGTCAAAGTCGCAGTTGATCACTGTGTAATTGTTTGGCACTGGGATGCCTTGGCGCACTGAGTTAACAAATTCGGGCGTCCAGTAATCGGCTAAGGCATTGGTCTGGTGACCCGTACCGTGGATAAAGGCAACTCCGGTTGCAGCGAGTGTCGCTGGGCTGACAGCTAACAGACCCAAGAGCATGAGGGCTTTTTTGATCTTCATGGGTATATCTCGTGTTGTTGGTCTTGTTGATAGTGGCCGCGCAGTCCGTTGTGACTGTTTAGGGCAAATCGGTTAATGCTAAGGATTTGCCGTAATTTAGCGTTAAATCGGCTGACATGGATCGGGTTATATGCGCCATAGGCGCGGGTTACTCACTTTGGGTAGAACATGATTTAAGGCCTGAATACGACGGGATAGGGTGAATGCGCTAGTTTAGGTTGGCAGTCAATGTGATTGCCGTAACTTAGCCATTATCAACAGGACTTAACTCAAGCTTCTTAACCTAGGCGTAACATTTTTAGCTGGCAAGTAAAAAATCACCATATAATTGAATAGCATGGCAGCATTTTAAAGCATGCGTTTTAATATCAATATCGAGGGTGATAAGGTGATGATAAGCAATGACTAATAAATGGTACTGTGTTTTATAGTGTTTGAAATCATGGCTCAATTACGCAAAAGAATTTTCTGTGACATTGGCTTTGTGTTTGAGTTAATCGGTTTATCGTTCTGTATATAAAGGTTTTTTGGATAAATTCGCTAAACTTAGCCACTCGCTTTGTGAGATCGACATCAGCTTAGTGCATTTACAGCGTAAACCGATTAGGCTGAGCTGAGTTAACGTAGTATCAATGTGATAAATACAAATTGGGTAGTTTTTACAGGGATAAGGGAGAATAAGTTTGGCGATAGAACATAATGAGATGGTGAGCTGCTTAAGTGGATTACAATGCCGCACTAACTTCAGCATAAAAAACATTACCGAATACATGCTCCCAGATACTAAAGAGGCCTTCTATTTACACCTCGACGGTAAATCCCCGAACTTGATTATTCGGCCCGCATTTGAGGTTTTTTCTGGCGAACTCGCCACCATTGCAGGCGTACATGCCAAATATGATTATTTCCATAATGGGGAGATGACCCGTTTTCCTAAGCGTTTGCATAAGAGTCTCACCGAAACCCACTATGGCCTTGCCTTTAGCTTTGACACAGTCGAAGCCGTGCAGCAATTTGTTAGCCGTTTAGGCGCCATAGTCAAAGGTGGATAAATTTTAGTTTTGGTATTTTAGAGTTAAATTCCTCAATACCCATGAAAATGAGGAATTTAACTGCTGCCTTTTTACGCGGCGTTTCAGTATATTCATCAATAGATGAATTTTGCTGGAGCCTGCCATGTCGCTTATTCCCGGTCGTCCTAGGGGCGTCGTTCCATTTAGCGCTCAACCTGAATCACCGCCCATTCTCGGTCGTCCGAAGGGAAACTCAGACGCGCGTCAACGCTTAATAACCGCTGCCTTAAGTCTCTTTAGTCATCGCAGTTATCCTACTGTGTCTACCCGTGAAATCGCCCGCGAAGCCGAGGTCGATGCTGCACTTATCCGTTACTATTTTGGTTCGAAAGCGGGTTTGTTCGAACAAATGGTGCGGGAAACCCTTGAGCCCGTATTAACCCGCTTACGCGAAATATCTGCAGCTGAGGCGCCGAATAATGTCGGCGAAATCATGCAGACCTACTATCGCGTTATGGCGCCCAACCCTGGCTTGCCACGGCTGATTATACGGGTGTTGCAGGAGGGCGATGGCTCGGAACCCTATCGGATTATCTTGTCTGTATTTGAGCAAGTGTTAACTCTGTCGCGGCAATGGCTCGAATCCACGTTAGTTAATTCGGGATTATTAAAAGAGGACGTCGACCCCGATTTAGCACGGCTAAGTTTTGTGAGTCTTATGGTATTTCCGCTTATTGCCCCGCCCGTATTAATGCGTCAGTTCGGCTTTTTTGATGCCGATGCTGCGCTTTTGCAGCGCTTAGCTCTGCACAATATGCAGGTTTTTACGCAGGGACTGTTATGTGAACCAAGGAGCCAGTCATGAGCTCAACGACAGGTTTAACTATGTTGAATGACCAAGATTTTAGTCGCAATCGTTTCAGTAAAAACAACTCAAGTAACAACAGGTTAAGTAACAATAGTTTAAGTAGCAGCAAGTTAAGTAGCAGCAAGTTAAGCAATAATAAGTTAACTAATCAAACCGCGTTAATTAAAAGAGTCGCGACAGGTGTCGTTTTAGGCTGTTTGCTGCTGCAGTTAGCTGCTTGTACCCAAGAGTCGCCGAGCGTCCTTGGCACAGTCGAGCGTGACAGATTGACACTGACTGCGCCCGTGGGTGAGTTGATTACTCGGGTGAATGTGGTAGAAGGTCAGCAGGTTAAGGCGGGCGAAGTGCTACTCACACTCGATTCGACCTCGGCCAATGCGCGCCTTGCCCTGCGTCAAGCCGAGCTTGAACAGGCCAAGGCTAAACTTTCTGAGGCGGTGACTGGCGCGCGTTTAGAAGATATAGAACGCGCCAAGGCCGTGCTCGACGGGGCAAATGCCAGCGTGAAGGAAGCGCAGCGTGCCTTTGAGCGTACCAACCGTTTGTATGCCACGAAAGTGCTGAGCCAAGCGGATTTAGATACCGCCCGTGCGGCGCGGGATACCAGTTTAGCCAAGCAAGCCGAGGCGGAGCAAAGCCTGCGCCTATTAGAAAATGGCACCCGTAGTGAGCAGCTAGAACAAGCCAAAGCCGCGGTGGCCGCCGCCAGCGCCAGTGTCGCCATCGAACAAAAAGCCTTAGCCGACTTGAGCTTAGTGGCGGCGCGTGACGCCGTTGTCGATACGCTACCTTGGCGTGTAGGCGATCGCATTGCGGCGGGTACTCAGTTGATTGGTTTGCTGGCGAGTGAGGATCCCTATGTACGGGTTTACCTGCCCGCGACTTGGTTAGACAGAGTGAAGGCCGGTGATAAGGTCAATATTCGAGTGGATGGCCGTGAAATACCGATTGCTGGCACAGTGCGCAATATCCGCAGTCAACCCGCTTACACGCCGTTTTATGCGCTTAATGAACGTGACCGAGCACGGTTGATGTATCTGACAGATATCACCATTTCCGCCGCGGGTCAGGATTTGCCGACGGGCATGGCATTAGCTGTGGAACTCGATGTGCAGCCAAAAGTGAAACAGCCATGAGCCACGCCGATTTTGCTATCGAGACCCAAGGCATGACCCGCGCCTTTGGCGGCGTCAATGCGGTGGAGAATCTCGACCTCGCCATTCCCAAGGGAACCATTTATGGGTTTCTTGGCCCCAATGGCTGCGGAAAGTCCACATCAATCCGCATGTTGACTGGGCTGCTGAGCCCAACGGCGGGGGAAATCCGCGTTTTGGGTGAAACCTTACCCGGCGCCGAGGAAAAACTGCGTCGCCGCATCGGCTATATGACGCAAAAATTCTCCCTGTACGACAATCTTTCGGTGCGGGAAAACTTAGAATTTGTCGCGCAAATTTATGGTTTGAACCGCCGAGCCTCAAAGCTGCGGATAGCCGAGTTAGTCACGCTGTACGATTTAGTCGGCCGAGAAAAACAAATGGCGGGTTCTATGAGTGGCGGCCAGAAACAGCGTTTGGCCTTAGCGGCGGCGACCTTGCATCACCCTGAATTGCTGTTTCTCGATGAGCCGACTTCAGCGGTCGATCCCGAGAATCGGCGCGAGTTTTGGGAGCGCTTATTCGATCTCTGCGCCCAAGGCACCACGATTCTTGTGTCGACTCACTATATGGATGAAGCCGAGCGTTGCCACGGTCTGGCGATTTTAGAGCGGGGGATAAAACGCGCCGACGGTTCACCCCAGCAGCTGATGGCGGCGATGGGCGCTCGGGTGGTTGAAATCTCAGGGGATGATTTACGCAATTTAAAACAATCATTGATCAGCGAGTCAGCGGTATTGTCGGCGGCGCAAATCGGCAGTCGTTTACGGGTGTTAGTGCGCAGCGATATTGAAGATCCGCTCGCTTGGCTTAAACCTCGGGTTGCCAGCCGGACGATGGAAGAAGTGCGCGCTAGCCTAGAAGGTGTGTTTGTCACTTGCACCGGCGAGCGTTTGGCTGGGGTGTCCAAGGGAGCAACTGACCATGTGGCGTAGAATTTTTGCAATTGTAGTCAAAGAGCTGCGGCAATTATCAAGGGATCGTATGACCTTTGGCATGATAGTCATGATCCCGCTGGTGCAACTGATGTTGTTTGGTTATGCCATCAATACCGATGCGCGCCATCTGCCCGCGGGGCTGGTGAATTTGAGCGATTCTGCCTACAGCCGCTCATTGGTGCAGGCGGTGGAAGCGACGCAGGTGGTGGATTTTAAACAGCGTTATTTAAGTGCAGCTGAGGCAGAGGCGGCGATCACTCGCGGCGAAGTTAAAGCTGTGCTGTATTTGCCCGCCGATCTCGATGAGCGCTTAGTGCGTCACCCAAGCTTTGCGGGTCAGCAATATTTAGCTCAGCCAGTAGGGCAATGGCTGGTGGACGGTTCTGATACGGTTGTCGCCTCAACCATTCGTAGCCTTAGGCAAATGCCACTGGATGAAGTCGCAGGGAGAGCGCAAAAAGCCGTGATGCCGAGTTTTGAAGTGGTGCAATATTTTAATCCCGAGCAACGCTCTGTGGTCAATATCGTGCCCGGCCTGTTGGGGGTGATTTTGACGATGACCATGGTGATGTTCACCTCCGCCGCCATAGTGCGCGAGCGCGAGCAGGGCAATATGGAGTTTTTGATCACTACGCCAGTACGGCCGCTGGAGTTGATGCTGGGTAAAATCGTGCCCTATGTGATCGTCGGCTTTGTGCAAGTGACCATTATCCTGAGCGCAGGGCATTTGTTGTTTGATGTGCCAATTCGTGGTGGGATCGACTCCATCGCCCTTGCCGCTATGTTGTTCATTTGCGCCAGTTTAACCTTAGGATTAGTGATTTCGACCATAGCTAAAACCCAGCTGCAATCGATGCAAATGACGGTATTTATCCTGCTGCCATCGATTCTATTGTCGGGGTTTATGTTCCCCTACGAAGCCATGCCTATCGCGGCGCAATGGATTGCCGAAGCCTTACCCGCAACCCACTTTATGCGCATGTCACGGGCCATAGTGTTGCGCGATGCCCAAGTGATGGATCTGCAATTTGATGCCCTGTGGATGATAGGTTTTACCTGTATCGGGCTATTTATCGCCAGCATGAGATTCTCTAAGCGTCTAGATTAATATTGTTAACAGCATGCTGATAGTCGCATGGCAGGCTATCAGCGACAGGAAATGAGGTTGTGCTAGGTTAGGCAGTGAATTATGATGCCGTTTTCCAAATCTAGGGTGAAACGGAGTTCAATTGGATATTCAATGGAAGCCAAAAGCTTGGCTCGCAATATTATTAGGCCTATTTTTTCAGCCGTTTGTATTTTTATACGTTAATCAATTTAAATATTTTATTCGATATTTTATTGGTGCGCTGATTATCGCGGCCGTGGATGTATTTTTACACTCCAATTATTTCCCATTTAAATCGGGGAATATGGCTTGGCTTCAACATATTTACCTCTCTTGGTTGTTTATTGTTATTTGTCCCATTCACGGATTTATGATCGCCCGTCGTTACGATATTACTCAACCCCGCCGCTGGTATGCTCGCTGGTGGATAGTGTTAGCGAGTTACGCTTTGATGATGTTACCGCTGATTGTGTTACGAGGTTTTTTCTTTGAGCCTTTTAGTATTCCGGCCTCTTCCATGAAGCCGACGTTAGCGCCCGGCAATCATGTGTTGGTGAGCAAGTATGGTTTTGGTAACTATCGATATTTAGGTTTTCAACTGGCTAAGTCGACGCCATCGGTAACACCCGCAAGAGGGGATATATTGGTATTTCAATACCCTGCAAACCCGACGATTGACTATGTAAAACGTGTAATTGGTCTACCCGGCGATAGGATTATCTATCGCGACAAAACCATTTTTGTGCAGAAAGCCTGCAATGTATCGAGGGAAGCGTGTGCAGGATTGGACTCTCAATACGATCTTATCGATAAAACCTTATTACCCGAGTTCAGTACTGAGACTCAAGCTGTTTACCAAGAGTCGCTGGATGATATTCGCTATCAGGTATTATTACTCCGCCATCAGAAAGAACTGGTTGATCGCTATTATGTGCAAGAAAACATATTAAGGGGTGAATGGTTAGTTCCCGCTGGTCAGTATTTCGTCTTAGGTGATAACAGAGACAATAGCTTAGATAGTCGATATTTTGGGTTTATTCCTCAAGACTTGATTATTGGTAAAGTGATATATATTTGGTAAGGCTGAGTGCTGATGGGGATAACCTAATACGGGCTTATTGGTGTTATCCCTAATCAAACTGTTGCAAAGCATTTTAGCCAGAGGCTTTATTACCCTCTAGTGCCAAAATAGGTTGAATGTGTATTTTGAGATCCAATTAATAATCCAGAGTTTGATATAGCGCAAACTATAGATAAACAGTCGCGCTAAGCCATTGAAATCGATATTGCTTAATTAGGATATCCCTTACACTACCGCTAGGGCCATTGCCGCCATCATGCTTAGGGAAGGGAATTCATTATGCCTGCAATCATTTGTCATAGCGCGCTCGAAGCCGTTGCATTAATTCAAAGTGGCGAGACGCTGTGGACGCATTCCATGGGCGCTACGCCGCGTATCTTACTCGATGCGTTGGCGCAGCACGCACTCACTAAAGACAATCTCACCTTATTACAGTTACATACCGAAGGCGCTGAATCCTTAAGCCATCCGAGTTTACAGGGACATTTACGCCATCGATGTTTTTTCGGTGGTCTGCCGACGCGGGCATTATTGCAAAGTGGTGATGCGGATTACGTGCCGATTTTCCTGTCTGAAGTGCCCAAGTTATTTCGCTCCGGCGAGCAAAAAATTGATACTGCGATTATCCAAGTATCGCCGCCCGATAAGCACGGCATGTGTTCTTTAGGGATCTCGGTCGAAGCCACGCTTGCGGCCTGCCAAGTGGCGGGTAAGATCATCGCCCATATTAATCCACAAATGCCACGCACCCACGGCGATGGGTTTATCCATATCGACCGTTTTGCCGCTGTGTATGAAGAAAGTGCAGCCTTGCCGATCCATTCTTTTGGTACGGGCGATGCCGTGAGTTTGGCGATTGGCAAAAATGTCGCCCAATTGGTACGCGATGGCGATTGCCTGCAGATGGGCATAGGCGCAATCCCCGATGCTGTTTTATCTTGCTTAACCGACCATAAGGATTTGGGCGTTCACACTGAGCTATTTTCTGACGGCATATTGCAACTGGTTGAAAAGGGAGTGATTAACAACAGCAAGAAGCGGTTTTATCCGGGGAAATTAGTCACAGGTTTTGCCCTGGGAAGTCAAAAGTTATACGACTATGTTGATGATAATCCTGCGGTTATCTTTATGGACATAGAGCAAGTCAACGACACGGCCATTATCCGTAAAAACCCTAATGTGATGGCGATTAACTCGGCGCTGCAGGTCGACCTTTCTGGCCAAGTGTGCGCCGATTCGATTGGCACTAAAATCTATTCCGGCGTCGGCGGCCAGATGGATTTTATCCGCGGCGCAGGCTTATCCGAAGGCGGTCGCTCTGTGATTGCGCTACCAAGCACGGCTGCGGGCGGCACGATTTCTCGCATTGCCAGCGTGTTATCACCCGGCGCGGGTGTCGTTACCACTCGGGCTCATGTGCATTATATTGTGACCGAATACGGCGCCGCCAATCTACGCGGTTGTTCATTGCGCGAACGGGCACAAGCGTTGATCGCCATCGCTCACCCCAATTTTAGGGAGCAACTGAGTCGTGATGCCTTCGATGTGTGGGGATTAAATCTATAGACTTGTAAATCTTGGTGTTATGGCTTGCTGCCGAGTTTGCAGTGGTGCAAGCTCGTTTGAGCGTAAAGGGTTGGTTTTAATACGTCGTTGAATCGCGGAAAAGAGTCATTCGTCTGTCCCGATATGGTATAAACTCTCGGCGGGTTTGACCGACAGACTTATAAAGAAAGGCGTCAATGATTTAAATGGATGAAATTGAATTAAAAGCATATTTAACAGAGAGGGTGTTATCTTTTTGTACGCGCTGGAACAGTATCGAAAATACCCTCTATACCGAAAGAACTGCCGAAGAAGATAAGCTACGGCAGGAATTGCCAGTGGCTGAATGAGCAATTAGCGCCGTTATTTGACGATTTTTGCACCGAAAAACAGCGCGTTTACGGCGGAAAAGTGCGTAATTCCTTCGGGTTTCCTTCAAAATTTAATGGTTGCGATCATCCTCTTGAGGTGCAAGTCACTTTAAAAAATAAAAGCAGAGCCGAAATCTATATTAAAACCAGCACTAACTTCGAAGATGAGTATTTGTTTATTGCTCTCAAAAAAGCCGATGAATGGCGTATCGATAGCTATAAAAACCGTCGCTATGGTAATGAGAAATGGAGCATACAAATTCTTTAATTCAGCTTTATTCGAATATTTGGAATCAGTAAAAAATCATTAAAATTATTGAGTTGGGTAATGTCGGTTGATTGGACTGATACACTCATACTCAAAAATATTGTGTAAATGGAACATCTTTATGACTTTAGATTATGCACTTATGGCTCGAATTAAAGCCGAGATATTGCGGTTTACAACGGTTGAGGTTGAGCAATTTTTATTAGCTCATCCAGATAAAACCTTTTATGCCATTGCTTTTGACACCCATGCCGAATACGCAGAATTAAATCTTTGTTTTAATACCGAGGCAGATTTTCAGCAGCGATTAGCCTATTACCAGTCTGGGAAATGGGCTGAGTCATACCAAAGCCCTGAGGCCATTCAAGAACTTAAATTCAATACAGGTGACTGGGAGTATCAATGTTTTAGTACATGTTACCTGCTTTCAGAGGATGAGTTGCAGACGATTCAACAGAGCTTACCCGAGGATGACTTTAGTGAGTGGGAGGAGATAGCACGGCAAATACGCGCAGTGTTTAACGAATGCCTAGTGCAGTTTACCCAAACTGAAGTCTATCAAGCGATCCCTAAAATCGATGGTTTTATGGCCTTTAGTATCGACCATGATGAAGATGTTGCTGATATGCTGGCTGATAGATTTTTATAGTTATTAAATTTAAAAAAAATTAAAATCAATATCTTATGCTTTTATTCGTCGGTCATGATATCCAATTGCACAGATTCTCCGATGACTTTGTTCAAGCCCTACACGGTTAACAATCATCACTTAAATCTATTCAACATAGGTTAATTGGATATTGCGAGGGCATTTCAATCTACCTAAGCTATACAAAATAGCCCCGCAGCTTTATTATATTTAGTTGACTACTACACTCTTCATGGTGAAAATACCGCGTTTTCTTCGTGGTTACTTCGAGATGGTTTTGTATTTTATTGATATTATAGGTTTTTATGTTTGATATTAAATCTCGCTTAGTAAACAAATCGATTGGAGAATGGCATCAATGTATCGCATCCTGAGAAGACATACTTGATGTAGGCGTTGCACCTTGAGGGGCATGTGCTTCGACAACTTTTATCACCTCGCATCCATCAACGCCAAAATACGATAGGTACCTGATTTATGGCTGATATATTAGCCCAAGCAAAAGCCCGTCAATGTACCATCGCAATCGATGAACTTGTATATGATCCTGCCTCTCGCCAATTGAGCAAAAATGCTCAAGAAATTGAATTAGAGCCTCGAAGCATAGAACTGCTTGAAGTCTTTTTACAGCAAACAGGTACCCCGATTGCGGCAGAAGACATTATCAGTCGGGTTTGGCAGAGCAATTATATTTCTAAAAATGTCCTGGCTAATCGAATTAGTACGCTACGTGCCATTTTTAAAGAGAGCTCGCCTGAACTGGATGCAACAAAATTATTAGTGACTTATCCCAAAAAGGGTTACTACCTCAATGCGACGCGAGTTACTCTAATCGACACCGCTGCTGATCTGATTGCACCATCGAAACCTGTTCAATCAAAGAGAATGATCCATTTGGTTTATATGAGTCTGCTGATGATAGCGGGCTTTTTTATCTATCAACAGTCGCAAAAATCACCCATAATTGCGCCTGTTAATCCGCTCACCGCAACAACACGACAGGATGCTCATATCACGATTGCTGTGGTTGAATTGGTGCTAAACCGAATTCATGTCACCAATAGTGCTGCTAGTCCTTATGTTACAGCGATCAAAACCGCGCTACTTTCGCAACTCGTTGCTTACCCCTATATCAATGTGCTCAATCAGGATGATCCAACCTATTTTTTAAGCCCGCTCAATGACAATGAATATTGGCCTGGCGATGGCAACACCTTATTTTCGGACTACAAACTTAATTTACGACTCGACAAAGCTCCTACATCCGATCAGCTTACTGCACGGGTTGAGTTGGTGTATCACAGCAGCGAAAAGCAAACGTATCGCGGTGAGTATATTCTCTCTACTGGCTCACTCGACCAAGATATACAAAAGATCACTGATGATTTGATTGATTATTTTAAGTTGCCAGTCATAGCCTCTGCCAATACAGAGCAAACTCATACCTTTATCAATCAAACTTTAGCGCAACAGCTAGATGCTGATAACCCCAGTATGTTTCAGGCCAATTATCTTGCCAGACGACTGTTGCTTGACCCAGAGCTCAAGTCTGATCAAATACAAACTTGGCTCAATCGTATCGACAAGTTGTTTCCTTTCCCGAGTGAAGAAACTGAAATTTGGCTTGGTCTGCTTGATTTTAGAATTGGAAATCATAAACGCGCACGTGAACGCTTGTTGAAGGGGCACTTCAATAATCAAATCGACAACGCATTTATTTATTTAGTGTTGTCAAATATTGCCCTTAAAGATGATAAACCTGAACTTTTCCGTTATTACTACCTTAAATCATTGGTCTCTTTGTCTTTAGTCGTACCGTCGAAAACGGTTTTTGAGCAGTTGTCCCGCGAGAAACTCACGAGTCAATGTTTAGGTGCATGGGGCGTTTTATTCCAAGACAAAGCGCTTACCGCTGACATCCATTCTTGGGCAATGTTTGCTAATTATTGTGAAACAGCCGCCCCATATCTTCCTAAAGCCTCAGCAAAAAGGTCGCAATGAAGCGACCTTTAAACTCTAATTAATGCTGCTTTGTCAGTAACCCTGCACCACCGACTGGATGGGCACCAGCAAGGTGATTGATGGCCATAATATCCTCGCCTTTGGCATCCTCAATAAAGCCTATCTTGATAGTTTGATTAGAAATAATTGCACGCACTAACTCTGCACTCGCACCTTGTTGTTGTAGGTATTGCTGACAAGGTACACTTTCTGAATCATTGATTTTTAAATCAAAATGCATAATAAGTCCCTGCTTTGCACTTACCGCCCCCACTGCGATACATTGTGGATTACCTTGCGCATCAGTCATTGATGCAGTCAATTGCACGGGAGCTGAACCATCACGGGTAAACTTGTACATATCATAGTCTAGTGGACTGCCATAAGCAGAGGGCGTTTCCCACTGACTTGGTAGTAAGCTTGTCATCAATGCCGCGGTTAAAGGTCTTGCTTTGACTTGGATTAATAGTGCCGATAACTGTGGGTTATCGTTAACACGCATCGCAAATCCTTTATCGGTGAACAGCGGTTCGATATTGTCGGCAAATTGATTGGCTTGCAATTGTGCTCTATGAGCATTCGATAGCGGAGTTAACCAAGTATCGCCCCGCTCAATACTGGATTGCTCGATAGTGCACTTACCTAGTCCATCGCGGCTGCAAAAGTTAACTTTGATATTATTGTCAAATGCGCTTAATTGGTTTGCCTTTGCATTGATGTTATACCAGTCTGCTGTAGTTTTTCCGACTTGCTTTACACTGGCTTGCAACTCTTGCTGAGAAGGATAAAGGTCGAGTGCAAAGCCGACACCTACATATTGGCTATAACCGTCGTTACCACGAATAAAATCGCCTTCGTCTTGTGCCAAGCTGAGCAAATAGATCCCTTCAGCATATCTACTTTTGGCTTTAGTGCCGCCATTCTCATCGGGCTTGGGTTTTGTACTGCTGTCTGTGCTTGAACCACCACATCCCATCAACACTGAACTTAACGCAGCAACGAGTAATACACAACGCAACATAAAACACCCTTAACAATAATGGCTAAGCTAGCCTTAACTTAAATTAAGTAACGACAACCGTTACAACTGCGGCGTAATTTAGGTATCGGTATAAAGGAGGTCAAAAAACAAAAGTGAATTAAATAATAATTTAATCTTAATTTTTATTTAATCTATTGATTTATAATGGTAAAGGTTGATTGTTGATCAGGTGTGATTTGGCAATGATGTGCTCGTGATATCGATACTTCTCTGTACAACGGATGCCGCTATCACGCTCATAGCAGCATTTTTATGGCGAGTCACTGGATTGATTGCGCCTCATTAGCTTGGCTTATCGATAATTTATCCAATAGCAATGAAGCCATCGTTCGAAGCGTAAGGTTAATATTGGGGAATGCCTGAAAGCGTGAGACCAGCAATTTGCGCTAGGATTTCCCCATGCATTCTGCTAACAGTTTGATGAAAAAGTCACTGCCCTTGCGTTCACAAAAGGCGATATTGCGCTCAGGGATGGATTCGGGATCGGTATAGCTGGCTAAGGCTAACTCCATACTGGCCTCGCGAATAATATGCAGGGTTGGATAGGGCGCGCGGTTGGTAAAATTGGCGGCCGAGTCCTGTGGTTCATCCTCGAAGCAATAGTCGGGATGAAAATGCGCGAGCTGATACACGCCTTCATAGTCGTTGTCGAACAAGGCGTCATTCGCCATATCAACGAGATCGAGGTAAGTGTAAAAGCCTTCAAAACCCCGCGGCAGAATAAACAGTGTGGTTTCGTGCTCTGGGTGGGCATCTAGATATTGGCATTCTTCAATCAAGGCTTTGAGCACTAGCTTGACTTTGGTTTGTTCAACAACGAGATAGCGAATACTGCCGCGCTCCACCTCACGTCTGGCGAAGGGGCAAATATTGTATTTCATGATCACTTTTTTCACCCAATTATCGGTTTGTTCAATGATCATGTCGATTTCGTTCATGGTGGTCGTGGCTCGTGCTGACAAAAATTAGGGGGCGATCATAGGGATGATAGACGCCACAAGCAAGACTGCCATAGTGATATTGAAGATCTTCTGTTGGCGCTCATTTTTTAAAATGCGCTTAAGGGCCACGCCAAAACCGAGCCACACAATGGCGCAGGGGAAGGCGACACATAAAAATACCGTTGCGATAGTAATCACTTGCGGAGTTAAATCTTGCTGCACGGACGTGAATGTTGTAATTGCGCCCACCGCCATGATCCAGCCCTTAGGATTCACCCATTGAAACGCTGCGGCTTGAATAAAACTAAAGGGTTTGGCAATGGCTTTGCCTTCCATCTTGCTACTGCTGTTGGCGATAAGCCAAGACAGATACAAAAGGTAACCTATGCCGACGACTTTAATCACTTGATGGATGATAGGATAGCTTTGGAAGAGCGCGCTTAAGCCCAAGCCGATCGCGAGGATCATAGTTGGGAAGCCAAGGCTTATTCCCAGCAGATGCGGAATACTGCGTTTCACGCCAAAGTTAACCCCTGAGGTCATCAGCATAATGTTGTTCGGCCCTGGGGTGATCCCCGATGAGAAGGCGAATAGCGCGATAGCGAGTATTAACTCCATGGATAGATCTCACACCTTTTGTTGTCGTTTTTGGCATTATGATAGGGAAATCTACCTCGAATTTACGTGCCGAAGTATGACTATCACTGACGTTAAGCGAAGCATTCTAGCGGGTAAACGGAACCGCGCCTATACGCAGGGTGGGCTTTATAAGTAACAAATCATAACGAATTGGACCGGGGTGATTGTCTTACCGTAGTCCTTGTCGATAAGCACGATTTAACACCATGATGCATATAGACTTTCAGTCTGAGAAATAGCAACTATCCTTAAGCTGTAAAAATCGCAATAAGGGAAAGATCATGTATTTACCACAGAAAATTGGGCGTTTATTGACGCTTTTAACCATCAGTTTGGCCGTGTTGACGGCCTGTGTGAGTGTGGAGGATTCGCAGGTGTTGCGAACCACAGTCGTGACTTCGGGAGATTTGAGCCAATTACCGCCGAGCGCCATGACCTACAGTTGGCATCCCACTTTACAGAAAATCTTTGTTGATCCTAGGCTCGATAAACAGCAAGTCCAGCAACATATGCAGGATACCCTTAAAAAGGTGCTACTGACGAAAGGGTATCGCTGGGTAGAAGATACGCAACTCGCTGACTTCCAAGTAGGTTTTGGGGTTGCCATGGGTACACAAATGTCTGACGAGCAGATATTGGCCGCTGCAGGCTTAGTGCCGGGTCTGTCAAACCAAGGTGTGGATCCTAAAAAATACGATAAGGGTTCAGTACTCATTAGCCTTTTTAAGCCGACAGCGATCGTGGGGCAATCTTCTGAAATGGTATGGCGAGTCCTTGCCCAAGGCTTTGCCAACATTAAAGATATGGATGAAGTCAAAACCCGCTTCGATGGTTTAATCGATGAAATGTTGTCAGCGCTGCCCGTCACCCATGCGGTGCAATAATGCCGTCAACTAGGCGCAATCATAAGGCGAGTGAGATACTCGCTTTATTCTTTTAGTGATCATAGTTTAGGCTGTAACAAGCATAAACAGGACGATTTACCGTCCTGTTTATAGGACTTAGTCTGACGTCCGGTTAGCACTTATAAAGGGAGATTATTATGGCGCAAAGTATCTTTGTTAATTTGGCAGTCGAGAGCGTTCAGGATTCACGCGCTTTCTACTCAGGTCTTGGTTTTGGCATCAATGAGCAATACAGCAATGAGCAGGCTGCCTGCGTCGTCATTGCGGACAATATTTATGTGATGCTGCTGGCTAAGCCTTTTTTCTCTGGTTTTACCGATAAGGTGATTGCGGATGCTCATACCACGACAGAAGTGCTCAATTGCCTAGACTGCGACAGTCGAGAGCGTGTCGATCACTTGGTTAAGCTTGCCGAGCAGCATGATGGCAAAGCCTATCGTCAAGCGCAAGAGCAAGGATTTATGTATGGCCATGCGTTTGAAGATCCCGATGGGCATATCTGGGAACTTGTTCATATGGAAGCGCAAGGTTAGTGCATCCTCTTGCACATTCCTCTAAACCAAGCTTGTCCAATAATAGCGCGCATTGCGTGAGACCTAAGCTGTACGCAAGGCAGCGCGCCTATGTTTAATTAACCAGCCTATCTTAAGCTGGCTTATTCCCTCGGTTGGAAATATGAGTCTCAAGAAATTCCTTTATAAAATCAAAATCATCCACATTTATTTCCCTAGGCGTGAACGACACTTGGCCGGAAATGTGGGCAAAGTTGATCGTGAAGCTACGTATGCCTCTGCGTTTTGAGTATTTTGTACTGGCAATCTCATCCAAAGGGACAAACTGCTGCTTCATCTCAAAAAGATGAAATTCGGCATCGTAAACATGAAAAACGAGGCCTTCTTGATAGATATCAATGTAATAGCCATCTGGCCCCGCTTCGGCTAATTTCCTTTGTTCATTTTTAGCGGCTTTGCCTAGTCTTATCGATTCAGAAATGATCATGAAGACGAAGAAAAATGCCACTACAACGGCTAAAACGACAACAATAGTAAATCCTATATCCCATGGTTCTGTCGAAAGCGATTCAGTCAGTTCCTTCCAAGGGCCGCTTGCTATTATCAGCGGGATTATCAAGAGCAAAAATATTCCAGATTGCTTACTACGTAATTTTTGTTGGAATGCACAGCGACGGATAAAATGTTGAGGTCCTTGTTTCATCAAAAATATTCCATATAAAGATGTTTTTTACTTTGGGGAAGCCAAGCGCTATTTTCATCCATACGGAGGCAAGGCTCGAGTTCCTCGGGGTAATAACGAGACGGCGGCAATCAATGAACCTATGCTCTGGCACAGTTTCAATGCTTCAGCATGAGCATGCCGAGGTTTCGCTATCAGTGTGTTGATAACCATGACAGATAGCAACACACTGAATTGCATAAAAATGAATTTATATTAGCTCTACGCTCACTTCATAGGCGGTGAATTTACGAATGTTAATCACACCGGTATCGAAGATCAGATACTGACCTTTAATCCCCTGTAAAATCCCGCTTACCACCTCATTTTTATCGAAGTTGTGGGAAGTGATCTTTTTCGGAAAGGTGTCGATGGGATAGTGAATTGACTGAATCGTTTCATCTAAACGCTCGATACTGTAATCGCCTTTTTGCATGCCGATTTCGTGCAACTTAGCCTCAATTTGCGGGATAAGTTCTGCAGCTTTAGCATTTAAATCGATATCATCGGCGTGGCCCTTGAGCATCGCTTGCCAATGGGTTTTATCGTTCACCAGTTTGGCCAATTCTACTTCTACTAAGCCTGAGAGTTGCCTTGTTGACACTTTAAAAATCGGCAAACCTTGGGTGGCACCTTGGTCAATCCAACGGGTGGGCAGCTGCGTGTGGCGGGTGATGCCGACTTTAACGCCCGAAGTATTTGCCAAATACACATAATGCGGCACAAAACAGTGGCTCTGAGCCCACTCGGGTTCGCGGCAAGTGCCTTGGTCGTAATGGCAAGTTTCCGGCTTCATGATGCACATATCGCAACTCGCCAGCTTTTGCATACAGACAAAACAGTGGCCCTGCGAGTAACTCTTCTTGCTCTTTTTACCGCAGTTGCAGCAGAAGATATTGCCCGTGTGGGTCAAGGTTAATTGCTTGCCTATCAATGGATTGAGCGGGAGTAGCTCATCACCGACAACGAGTTGATATTGCACTTGTTGCGCGTCATCTAACTGTACGCGCATCTTCTTTAGCGTTCCTAACATGGTAATCCTAATGTGTTGCGTTCTGGTGCAGCTTAGTCGCTCATCATGCGGTCTAGTGCACACTTTCGTTATATCGTCATTGCGTGGCCGTCAGTATACAAGATTATCCAAGCCAGTTTAGATAGGATTTTTCGATAAGTAAGGCGATAAGTGAATCGATAAGCGAATCGATAAGTCAGTCGATAAGCGAGCCGATTGATGGCGTTAATGACCAGAGTCGATTGAATTAGTCGATTGAATGAGCTGATTAAGTGCGTCTTTGTAAACTGTACTCAACTCCATCATCTTAATCAGACTTTTTGAGGGTAATGATTTGAGTCTTATGATGAAAACCAGTAAGTTACCCTGCATTACAAATGGAGGTGTACTTATGCGGTTGGTTTTAGTGCTGATGTTCTTCTTTTCAACGGCTGTCTTCGCACAGACGGATAAGACGGTAATTCATTCAGAAATTTTGAATGATGACATCAACTTACAAATCCATTTGCCAGATACCTATGCGCATTCCAACGATTTTAACTATCCGGTATTAATCGTATTAGATGGCTCTACCCAATTTGAGCATGTGGCGGCGAATGTTGGCTTTTTAAGTACTTATGCCATTATTCCGGAAATGATCACCGTTGGCGTGAGTTCGGATCAACGGATGAAGTATTTTACGCCGACTCAAATCGATAAATTTAAAGACAGCTCCGGTGGTGCTGAACAGTTCAGGCAATTTTTAGAGCAAGAGCTGCTCAGTACATTAGGCAAAAAATACCGCACTTCGGATTATCAAATACTCACGGGCCATTCCTTAGCTGGGCTGTTTACGAGTTATGTGGCTATGACGCCAAATAGCCAATTTGATGCGGTGATTTCAATCAGTCCCAGTTTATGGTGGGACAGTAATTGGCTAGTGCTTAAGTCGGCCGAGTTATTACCAGCCAAGCGTGCGAAACCACTGCGCTGGTTTTTGAGTATGGCAAGTGAACCCAATGATATGGCGAGCGCGTTTGCGGCGCAAATTAAGCAGTTGCAAGACGGCTTAGGTGCAAACTCAACGGGTAACGCATCAAAGCAACTGCATTGGTTTTACAAACACTTCCCCGATGAAACCCACGACAGTACGCCGCTGGTTGGCAATATTGAGGCGTTAAAGACCCTTTTTGCCGGTTGGAATGCTGTGCCTGAAATTGCCGTTATGCCACTCAAGGACATAAAACACTTCTATCGACAAAAGAGCGCTGAGTTTGGCTATGAATTTCCACTCTTTGCTCAGCAATATAATGTTTATGGACTCAAAGCGACTTATGAACAAAAAACGGCTTGGGGCGTTGAAATTCTCGCAGAGGGGACGCGCGCGTTCCCCTATTCAGAGGTGTTATGGGACAGTTTAGCGACCGCCTATGATCTGGATGGACAGCTTGAGCAGGCGATACAAGCCTCCGACAAAGCCGTGCTACTGGCAAAACAAACGGATTCAGTGTTTTTAAATGAGATCCTCAGTCAAGCTAAGCGCTTGCAGTCGCAAGCGAAAAAGTAACCGCTCCCAGAGAGGGTTTAACTACAAAGTTGCAACATGTTTGGACAAGTCTCACGCGGCTAGGTAATCTTGTGATCTTTTTGTTCGTCGAGAATTTATCTTGCCTGCCAACCTGTTATTACTGCTTGCCGCCGCGATTTGGGGCTTTGGATTTGTCGCCCAAACCTTAGGCATGGAACATCTTTCCCCCTTTGCGTTTAATGGTATTCGCTTTTTAATGGGGACGTTTAGTTTAGTGCCTTTGGTGTGGTACTTGCGTCGGCAAAATAAGCTGCATGTGAGTGCGCCAAAGGATTTAGTGCGCGGCAGTTTGCTGGTTGGGGTTTTACTGTTTGCGGGCGCGTCATTTCAACAGGTCGGTTTGCAATACACCACGGCGGCGAACGCGGGCTTTATCACAGGCCTATATATAGTGTTAGTGCCTGTGCTTGGGTTAGCGCTAAAACATACGACAGGATTGAATACTTGGCTTGGCTGCGCGATTGCCGCAGTCGGTTTGTATTTTTTAAGTGTTAAAGATGGCATGAGCATAGGTTATGGCGATGCCTTGCAGTTGGTGGGCGCCTTGTTTTGGGCATTGCACATTCTGGCGGTGGATCATTTTGCCAAGCGGATTTCGCCCGTGGTGTTAGCCATGATGCAGTTTTTCGTCTGCGGCGTGCTGAGTTTGATGGTGTCGGCGGTAATTGAAGTCACCACGCTCGATGGCGTGATGGCGGCTTGGGGTTCACTTTTCTATGCTGGGCTGATTTCGGTAGGGATTGCTTATACCTTGCAAGTGTTGGCGCAGAAAAATGCGCATCCTGCCCATGCGGCGATTATCCTCAGTTTAGAAACCGTATTTGCGGCCATTGGCGGTATTATCTTCCTCGATGAGAGTTTGAGTGTGCGGGCATTATTCGGCTGTGGCTTGATGTTGCTGGGGATGTTGATCTCCCAAGTGCCGCTGCGTTACTTAGTCAAATCTCGGCATCAAAAAGTGAGTTAAACAAAAACGCCGCAGGCATCTGCTTAGCGGCGTTTGTATTTTTAGCATTTTAAAAACCGTTCTTAAGTGCCATTTAAGTGCTGTTTGAAAGTGCTATAGCAAATGCACGCTCTAAACGTGTGGGTGTGCAAAGTGTTCGCTCGTCGTAAAGGTTAACGGCTTAATCTATCGAGCACGAGATCATCACCCAGGGCATAGAGGGATGTTACTAGTTGCTCTTCTTGGGCGAGATCTGTGAGTCCAAGGCCGATAGTCGCCCGAAACAGAGCGATACCTGTGTGGCCAGCGGTTTCATATTGGCTACTAAACTGCTCGATATTGATGCCAAGGGCGTTGATCTTATTTGAGATATCGAGCACGAGTCCGGGTCTGTCATAGGCCACCAGGTTGTAGCTTAAGCGTTTGATGGGTTTAAGGGCGACCGAGGTTTTGGCGTAGGTGAGGGTGAGGCTATCGATGCACTCTAGCGCCTCAATGAGCTCGTCCATACGCAGTGAAGGCACTTCAAGTAACAGAATAGCAGCAAAGATACCGTCGATATGGCGCAATTCCGAGTCGAGCCAGTTGCCGCCGTGACGGCTCACCGCATGGGCGATTTGTTCTACTAATCCTTTTCTATCAGGTGCTTGTAGTGTGATCAAATATCGTAGCATAGTGACTGACTCCTATTTTTTGTAAAAGGCACCTGTTTTAAAACGGGGTGTAACACAACTGTCATCTTTGCGTCATATAATCCAACGCACTTAGAATAAAGGATGTTGTTATTGCTCAGTTTACGTTCAAACAGTGTAAGCATAGCACTCGGCAAATCCTAGCGAAAAAACTCGCTGGCTATTAATAATAGAGGTTCTTAATGGAAAGTCAGGTCACTCAACCTGGTTCTGCATCGCACAGTATGCTTAAAGGCGGACGCTCGAATCGCAGGGCATTTAAGGATAAAGCGGCGCAAATCGGCGTCACTATCGGCGGCACTATGGTGTTTGTCGCCTTATTGTTGATCTTCTTTTATCTGTTGTATGTGATTAAACCTATTTTCGATAGTGCTGATGTCACGCCGGTTAAGACTGTGAGCTATCAACACGCGGATGTACCTACTTTAATGGTGGGCGCTGAAGAGCAAAATGAGGTGATGTACCGTGTGGCCGTTGATGGCCAAGTGGACTTCTATACCGTTGCCGACGGTAGCCTACTTTCTAGCTTTACACCGCCATTGCCAGCGGGCGTGACTGTGACCAGTGCCGCAGTTGCCGTGCCGAGCGAACAGCGTTTTGCGCTGGGATTAAGTAATGGTCAGGTCCTAGTGGCTGGCCTAGAGTTTGGTTTAAGTTATCCAAACAACAAGCGCTTAATCACGCCTAAACTGCGTTATCCCGCAGGCGAAACCCCAATTACAGTCGATGAAACGGGCAGTGCGATTCATAAACTGACCTTCACCTACAGTTCAGACAAAATGAGCTTTGCCTATCAAGATGAGAGCGGCGTTTGGCGCCTGACTCGCCTCGAAGGGCAAGAGAACATGATGACTGAAGAAGTGGAGTGGGTGTCTACGACGTCACAAATTCAAGATGCTCCGAAGAAAGTCTCCCATGAGCTGATGACGCCAGATCAACGTCAATTGATGTTGCAAACTGGCAATAAAATCTTTGTGTACGACATCCGTGATACTGACAGCTTAGATCTGCTGCAGGTGATTGATGTTGAACGTGCTAAAGCTCAAGTGAATAACGTGGCTTTGCTGGCGGGCGCGAGTTCGTTACTGGTCAGCTACGACACAGGTATTGTGGCCCAGTACTTCCAAGTCAGTGGTCCAAAAGGGCGTTTATATCAAGAAATCCGCCAGTTTGATGACTTACCGCCTATCGAGTCACTTACCTCTGAATTCTACCGTAAGAGTTTTGCTACTGTGAGCCCTGAGGGCGAGCTGACATTGCTCTACACCACGAGTCATCGTGAACTGTTTGACGAAAAATTCGACCTTAAAAACCCAGGTAAAATGGGCTTTACCCCACGCTCAAACGGCATAGTCGTTGAAGCGGATAAAAAGCTGCATATCTTCAGTGTGGAAAACTCTCACCCAGAAGTGTCATGGAGCGCCATGTGGGACAAGGTGTGGTACGAAGGTTATCCAGAGCCTAAATACGTATGGCAATCAACCTCGGGTTCTGACGATTTCGAAGCTAAGCTGAGCTTAATGCCATTGGCCTACGGTACGATGAAAGCGGCATTCTATGCCATGTTGTTTGCCGTGCCTTTAGCCATTGCCGGTGCGATTTACACTGCTTACTTTATGTCGCCTAAGGTGCGCGGTTTCGTTAAACCGACCATCGAAATCATGGAAGCCTTACCGACGGTTATCTTGGGTTTCTTGGCGGGTCTGTGGTTAGCGCCGCTGATCGAAGAACATCTTCCCGGCATCCTGATCTTATTGATCCTCTTGCCGACCTCTATTCTCGCATCGGCCTATGGCTGGAGTCAGTTACCTGCAGCTTGGAAACAACGTTTACCCGAAGTGTACCAAGAGCTGATGTTGATCCCTGTGGTCTGTTTCGTGGGTTGGTTCTCTTTTGCCATCAGCCCTATCATCGAAGTGGCGCTGTTTGATGGTAATACCCGTCAATTTATCACTAATGAACTGGGCATTACCTTCGACCAACGTAACGCGCTGGTAGTCGGTATCGCCATGGGCTTTGCGGTTATTCCAACGATTTTCTCTATCGCGGAAGATGCGATTTTCTCTGTGCCACGTCATTTATCGAACGGCAGTTTAGCCTTAGGTGCGACGCCTTGGCAGACACTAACACGCGTGGTGTTGTTAACTGCAAGTCCGGGTATTTTCTCGGCCATCATGATGGGCCTAGGCCGCGCTGTGGGCGAGACCATGATAGTACTGATGGCCACAGGTAACACTGCGATTATGGAATGGAGCGTGTTTGAAGGGATGCGAACCTTGGCAGCAAACATTGCGGTTGAAATGCCTGAGTCGGCAATCGGTAGTTCGCATTACCGCGTGCTCTTCCTCGCGGCGTTCGTACTATTCATCTTTACATTCTTCTTTAACACCATTGCAGAAGTGGTGAGACAGCGTCTACGTGAACGCTATAGCTCGCTGTAACGGGGATAAGACAATGACACTAAATACAATTTCGCCAGTGACCTTGAGAGGTTTGTGCAATGGGTAAGTGGGTAAAATCAGGCTCGCCATGGATATGGATGACGGGCGGTGCGGTGAGCATCAGTTTGATTGCCGTCTTAGGCTTATTACTGTTAATCGCTTGGCGTGGCTTAAGTTACTTTTGGCCAGCAACGGTTTACCAGTGGGAACTCGAAGATAACACGGGTGTACGTTCAACCTTAATTGGTGAAGTTTACGATAGGGAAGAAGTCCCGACTGAGCGTTTGATTGCTGCGGGCCATGTGTTTAAAGAGCATCCTGGCGAGTTCGTCACCCGTTATTTAGTGAAGACAGGTAACCGCGAATTTGTGGGGCTGGATTTCCGCTGGATATTAAGCACTGACATTCTGAGCCGTTCTACGCCAAGCGATGTTGCCATGATTGAGCGGGCTAAAAACGGTAACTTCTACGGTTATCCAATCGCTGTGATTGAAAACGGCAAGCGTCTGGATTTAGTCAACGATGCGATTGAATCTTCCTTGATGGAGCATATCGAACGCGCTGTGGCCTTATCGGACAAAGCGGTGGATTTGCAGAAGCAAGACATTGGTTCGATTAACTACGCGATTGAAAAGCTGCGTTTACAGGAGCGTCGTTACGAGTTAGAGGGTGAACTCACTGATAGCAACAAAGCTGAGTTAGTGGCCAAGCGAGCACAACTGCAGAAAGATTACTTAGTGCTTGAAAAAGCGTTATTTGCCTTACGTGATGAAGCCGCGCGTGACTCGGTAATCGTGCGTGATATGCGCGGTGAAGAAGTCGAGCTTAAGCTGGATACCGTGCTGGATGTGACCTATGTAAACCACTTAAGCTTCATTGGCAAAATAGGTAAATGGTTCGTCGGTATCGGCCGCTTTGTGAGTGACGACCCGCGTGAAGCCAACACTGAGGGCGGCGTGTTCCCCGCGATTTTTGGTACCGTTTTTATGGTGCTGCTAATGGCCGTTATTGTGACGCCATTTGGTGTGGTCGCGGCTGTGTATCTGCATGAATATGCGAAGAAAGGCCCTATTACTAAGATGATCCGCATTGCGGTGATTAACTTAGCGGGTGTGCCATCAATTGTGTATGGTGTGTTTGGTTTAGGTTTCTTCGTTTACATGATGGGCGGCTCTATCGACCAATTGTTTTACCCTGAAGCGTTACCGTCACCGACCTTTGGTTCACCTGGGGTGATTTGGTCGGCATTAACCTTAGCCATTTTAACCTTGCCTGTGGTCATCGTTTCGACCGAAGAAGGTTTGAGCCGTATTCCGAGCGCGGTGCGTCAGGGTAGTTTGGCACTGGGCGCCACGAAAGCTGAGACACTGTGGCGCATTGTGATCCCAATGGCGAGCCCAGCTATCATGACGGGTTTGATTTTAGCGGTCGCCCGCGCCGCCGGTGAAGTGGCCCCATTGATGTTGGTGGGTGTAGTGAAACTCGCACCCACATTACCACTGGACTTTAACTTCCCGTTTGTGCATTTAGAACGTAAGTTCATGCACTTAGGCTTCCATATTTATGATGTGGGCTTCCAGAGCCCTAACGTTGAAGCGGCACGTCCTCTGGTGTATGCGACTTCCTTCTTGCTGGTGTCTGTGATTGTGGCACTTAACTTGACGGCCATTGGCGTACGTAACCATTTACGTGAAAAATATCGTTCGCTTGAGCACTAATCAGCGATTATCCTGAAAGTATTAGGACTGAATATGATTTCTATAGATTCGACAGCAATGAAAACCAACAACTTTGATTTAGCGAACTTAAGCCAGACTGACACAGCGTTGGAGATCCGTAACTTAGATTTGCGCTATGGCAGTAAACAAGCGCTGTTTAATGTATCGATGAAGATCCCCAAAAAACAAGTGACCGCCTTTATCGGCCCTAGTGGTTGTGGTAAGTCAACATTATTGCGCTGTATTAATCGCATGAACGACTTGGTGGATAACTGCCATATCGACGGTGAAATTTTGCTGCACGGTCAGAATATTTACGACAAGAAAATCGACGTCGCGGCCCTGCGCCGTAACGTGGGTATGGTGTTCCAGCGCCCGAATCCGTTTCCTAAGTCGATTTATGAAAACGTCGTTTATGGTTTGAGATTGCAAGGGTTGAATAACCGTCGTGAACTCGACGAAGCGGCCGAGCGTTCGCTGCGCGGCGCGGCGATTTGGGACGAAGTCAAAGACAGATTGCACGATAACGCCTTTGGTTTATCTGGCGGTCAGCAGCAACGTCTGGTGATTGCCCGTGCCATTGCCATCGAGCCTGAAGTGTTGTTACTCGATGAACCCACATCGGCACTCGATCCTATTTCGACATTGACGATTGAAGAGCTGATCACCGAGCTTAAGACGAAATACACTGTGGTTATTGTGACTCACAACATGCAACAGGCGGCGCGGGTGTCAGATCAAACGGCCTTTATGTATATGGGTGAATTGGTCGAATACGCGGATACCAACACGATTTTCACCACGCCGAAAAAACGTAAGACCGAAGATTACATCACAGGACGTTACGGTTAATCAGCTCGGTAGCGTTCGGATAAAGCCGCAACCGCAGGCTTTGAGCATGTTGGTAAACAGTTAAGTAAAAGGTTGGCTAAATGGAAAACATGAATTTAAGTAAGCACATCTCAGGACAGTTTACCGCTGAACTGGATGATATCCGCAATCGCGTACTCGCTATGGGTGGCTTGGTTGAACGTCAGCTTGAGCAAGCCATTGACGCGCTCAGCGCACTTGATGCTGAACTTGCGCAGCGGGTTATCGATGGCGATCACAAGGTCAATGGCATGGAAGTGTCTATCGACGAAGAGTGCACCCGTATTATCGCCAAGCGTCAACCAGCGGCCAGCGACTTACGCCTGATTATCGCCATCTCAAAAACCATCGCCGATCTTGAACGTATAGGTGATGCTTGTGTGCGTATCGCAAAAGCAGCATTAGATAAACGATTGAATAATCAGCAACCTTTATTAGTTAGCATTGAAAATATGGGCCGTCACGCGACCCGTATGTTGCATGCGACCTTAGATGCTTTGGCCCGTATGGATGCCGATACAGCGTTAGAGCTGCACAAAGAAGATGCTAAGCTTGACCGTGAATACGAAGGCATTATCCGCCAGTTAATGACCTATATGATGGAAGATCCGCGTTCTATCCCAGACGTCTTAGACGTACTGTGGGCTGCGCGTGCGGTTGAACGTGTTGGCGACCGTTGTAAAAATATCTGTGAATACATCATCTACTACGTGAAAGGCAAAGACGTTCGCCATACTTCCTACGAAGATATGGAAAAGGACATGAAAAGCTAACACACGCATTAATCTGCTGTTGTAATGCCTCAATACAACGCTCCGCAGTCTCTGTGGAGCGTTTTGCTTTTAGGATGCTGAGCTAGGATCGTTTATTAGGATAGTGAGCTAGGATCGTTTATTAGGATAGTGAGCTAGGATCGTGAGATAGAGAAAGCGAGCTAGGATTTTGGGCTATGGATTGTGAAATTGGATAGCTAAGTTGAATAGTTAAATTGGAGTGTGAACTGGCATTCTGGATCAGTACCGCGAATAAAGAAGGTCATTTTTGTGTTTACAATAAATTAACCTTTGTTTAATCTGATGCTTGCAACAAGCTTTAGCTGCTGGAAAGGGCGGTAGACCTAGATAGTGAAAGCAGTCGAAGCCTAAGTGCTAGCATTTTTGTGTTTAGCTGTGGATTGATATCACAGCATGTTAACCTCAGAATTTAACCGCCACCCTATTTGTTACCGCTAAGGTTTGGGGTTAGCAGCGCAACGGAATGGGCGCTGTGTCGGCGATAACATGGATAAGTTGATGAGCCCATTATTGTATTCTTTAAAGCAAGGTTTCGAAGCTCTTAAAAGTATTCGAAATCATATTTCTGAAGCGAATTTACCCGCTGATTTTCCCCGCGCTGAATTACCGCCACTGTCCGAGGACGCTAAAGCCGAACTATTGCAGCTATTAGCGCCGCTAGAAGCCTATCGAATTGAAAAGCTTGAAACTAAACTCTCCCGTAAAAAATGGGCGAAGCGTCTAGGTTGGCTATTGTGCCTGCCCGCACTGGCTTTTGATTTAATCTCGTTAGCCTCTAACCATGACCCAACCATTTTGAGCCTGATCGTTCTCGCCGGCATTTTGATGTGGGTTCATCTGCCTGAAATGCAATATAAGCGCCATTACAAATATAAAATCTTGCCTGTTTTACTCAAAAAACTAGGGGACTACCGTTATAGCCCCGACTCCTGTGTCAACCTTGATTCAGTGGCAGATTTCGAACTTATGCCCCGTTTTAGCAAGCAACAATCAGAGGATCATATTCGCGGCAAGGTAGAGGATATCAGCTTCGAATTTTGCGAATTAACCTTAAAATCCCGTGGCAGCAAGTCAGACAAGATCCAATTTAAGGGCGGGGTCGTGATCATGACGATGCCCTTTAGCTTTGAATCCCATACCGTCGTCAGCCAAGACTATGGCTCCCTTGGTAATACTATGGCAGGCCTAAAGAAACCCAGAGTGAAACTCGAAAGCGTGACCTTTGAGGCGATGTTTGAAGTGTATTCCCATGACCAACATTATGCGCGATATCTGTTGTCTCCCGCCGTGATGGAACGCCTCGTCGAACTGGAACAGTTATTCCGTAAAACGGCGCGGGGGTCGGGGCTGAGTATCGAATTTAAAGCCAATAAAGTGCTGATCATGGCGAGCTATTTTGGCAATTTATTTGATACCGTCGATATCAACTTACCCACCCATGATATGTCGAAAATTCCGCAGTTACAGCAGGAGTTAGTCTTGATTACTGGCATCATCAAACAGCTAAAATTGGATTATCTAGCAGCGCAAAATCTGGCGACACAGCAAACACTTGAGAGGATTAAGACGCTAGCGGGTTAACTAGAGCTGTTCTTTTCTCTGTATTTTGAACCGTACTTTGAGCAGGCTTTTATTCGTCGTGAGAAGAGGTTGCTTCAGAGGACTTAGCGTTTGCAGGTCTCCACTCATAAAGGCTTGC
>NZ_JAMTCC010000049.1:0-31171 GCF_025370265.1 Shewanella septentrionalis
AGGATGAATACTTACAGTACGCCGCGGCGCATTTGATCCCGTTCAATTGATTCAAACAGGGCAGTAAAGTTGCCTTCACCAAAACCTAAGTTATTCTTACGTTGGATGATTTCGATGAAAATCGGTCCAAACAGGTTTTTAGTAAATATCTGCAATAAATAGCCTGTATCATCACCATCCACCAGAATTTGGTGATGTTTAATGCGCTCACGATTTTCTGTGACCTGAGGTAACTTATCGAAAATAGTGTCGTAGTATTCAGGGATGATGTCTAGGCATTGGATTGAGCTGCCTTCCATCGCATCCAGAGATTTAACGATATCGCGGCTTCTAAAGGCTAAATGTTGCACACCTGGGCCATTGTATTCCTTCAGGTATTCATCTATTTGGTTTTTATCGCTGCCTTTACCTTCGTTAATTGGGATACAGAAGCTGCCATCTGGCGAACGTAGGGCGTAGGACACTAGCGCGGTTTGTACGCCGCTGATGTCAAAGTAGCGCACTTCAGTAAAACCAAAAATGTTTTTATAGAAGTTAGCCCAATGTTCCATTGTGCCTTTGTAGACGTTGTTGGTTAAGTGATCGACCTCGATAAAGCCTTTCTCTTGGGTGATAATTTGCTCGTCTAAATCTTCAAAATCAGCGGCATAGATATTGTTATCTGTGCTAAAGGTGTCGATGAAATAAATTAAGCTGTCACCAATGCCGTAAATCGCAGGATAAGGCAGATCTTTGTTGGCATCATCTGCGGGTTTTGCACCACGTTCAACGGCAACGCGATAGGCAAAGCCGGCATCTTCTACACGCCAGCCCATAGAGCAAATGGCTGGGCCGTGGGATTTAGCAAACTTAGCTGAGAAACCTTCGCGCTCAGTGTTGAGCAGAAAATTAATGTCATTCTGTTTGTAGTACAGGATGTCTTTGTTCTTGGCTTTTTTCAGCAGAGAAAAACCAAAGTCGATAAAGACTTTGTGCATAAAATCAGTATCAGGGCTGGCGAATTCAGTGAATTCGATACCTAATAAGCCCAGTGGATTTAGTTCGCTTGCCATGTTGTTTTCCTCGTTATTTTAGTGCAACACGCCGTCACTCTAATGACTCCCGCATGGGAGTGCTGGTGGCTTGGGGCTAGTCTTCTAGCCAAGAGCGGTTGTAGTCTTTGCTCATGCAATTTTGTACATGTTCGGTTAATTTCAGTGGGGCGAACGTGTCCACCATCACTGCATATTCATAGGTTTCTTTTTTGCCAATTGAAGCTTCAGTGCGGCCCGGTTGTGGTCCGTGGGCCACACCTTTTTGATGTAAGGTCATGTAACCCGCTTCAATGCCCGTGCGGCTCATAAAGTCGCCATCGACGTAATACAAGACTTCGTCGCTATCTATGTTGTTGTGGTAATAAGGCGCCGGAATCGATTTCGGGTGGAAATCGTAGGGGCGCGGCACGAAGTTACAAATCACAAAGTTATGGGCGGTAAAGACTAAGTGATCAGAAGGCGGCAGATGGATTTTGCCCACCTTTGGCGCGTATTCGGTAATGTTGAATGCCCAAGGGTAAACACAGCCATCCCAACCCACTAAATCAAAGGGATGCCATTCGAGCGTGGTGAGTTGGTATTTATCGCCAAACTTACACACTAAGGGGAAGGCACCGCGCTCAACCACAGCACCTTGCAATCTAGGTACGCGCAAATCGCGCTCGCAGTAAGGTGCTGATTCTAATAGCTGACCATACTCATTACGGAAATGCTTAGGCACTTCCACCATAGAGAATGACTCGATAACGAACAGTCGAACATTGCTGTAATCGTTGAATTTAAGTTGATAAGTCGTGCCACGTGGGATCACGAGATAGTCCCACTTTTGGACCTTAATCGTGCCGTACTCGCTGTAGAGTGTGCCTTCGCCTTCGTGGATAAAAACCACTTCATCGGCGTAGGCGTTACGGTAAAACTCGTCAGTATCGGCGCTGACTTTGGCGGTATAAAGTGCTAAGTCATTGTTATAAAAAATTTTGTTACGGGCGCTGAAAAAATTACCTTCACGGTCGGCGTCGCGGGAATCGAGTTTATAGTTTTGGACCAGCGAGTCTTCCCAATTGGCACCATGGCTTAGGCTATAGGGCGTCACTTCCAATGCTTTGGTTGGCATGTTGTAGTGATATTTATTGGAATAAATATTGGAAAACCCATGGGTTGAGAACAGCTCTTCACGGTAAAGCTCGCCGTTTTCCTTTTCAAATGCGATATGGCGCTTATGGGGGATCTGGCCTTGTTTCACATAAAATGGCATGGTTATTCCTTCAATATTGCGTTGCAGGATTACCTACATCGCTGGTCGTTATACTGCAAGTTGCATTAGTGTGATCTTGTTATCAATTTAGTTGCTTGAATGAACAAAAAAAAGAATAATAAATCCGTTATCTCAATCTAAAAATTAGATAGTATTCTAATCTTTACGAATCGTAGTGTTTCCGTGACATGTTCATAAGAGCCAAGGAGTGACCATGCGTATCGATATTGATGCTTTTAATGTGCTGCAAGTGCTGGTGGAAGAGGGCAGTTTTGCCAAGGCGGCGGAGCGGTTACACAAGGCGCAATCGGCGGTGAGTTATCAAGTTAAAAAGTTAGAAGAGCACTTAGGTGTGCAACTTTTTAGCCGTGAGCAATATCGTGCAGAGCTGACGCAAGAGGGCCGGGTGATTTTGGCCGAGGGGCAAAGGTTATTGCAACACCTTGCAAACATTGAACATCTTGCCAGTCGTTTCAGTGAAGGCTGGGAGCCAAAGCTAGAGCTAGTAATAGACGGTGCTTTGCCGATGGAGCCAATTATGACGGCTTTAAAGCGTATGGCTGAGCATCAAATCCCCACTAAAATTCAGCTCAATATGGAATTTTTAGGCGGCGTGCAACACAGATTCGAGCGGGATAATGCCGACTTGATGTTAGTGAAAGATTATCGCACAGGTCCTTATTATCATCCGCAACCTTTGCCAGCCATCACTAGCGTGCTGGTGGCAAGTGCTTCGCATCCTTTATCTTTTATTCGCGAAATTAGTTTGTCCGAACTGCAGCAACACGTGGAATTGACTATCGAAGACTCTTCACCCAATAAAAGTTACCGCGATGAAATGCAATTTGGCGGCGATAAAGTGTTTTATCTTTCTGGTTTTATCATGAAAAAGAACGCTTTGTTAAAAGGTTTAGGTTTTGGTTGGTTGCCGGACTTTCTCGTACAAGAAGAGTTGGTGAAGGGGGAGTTAGTTGAAATCGACTTTGTCGGTGGCAGCCGGTATACCTTTATTCCACAGCTCGTCTCGACCTTAGAGCGGCCGTTAGGCCGTGCGGGTCAACTTTTTACCGAGTTGATATTAGAGGAGTTTGCTAAGGCTGAGCAGTTCAATGGTGTGGGTTTGGGTTGATAAGTCTTCACTTGTCATCTTTTGATACAAGTTACCGCATAAAATTATCGCATTTTGACATTTTATGTCATAGATTAATGCCTAGGTCAGATTAAGGCTTAGATTGAGAGTTAAAATAAGGCCTAAATTCAGACTGAGCTTAGATCTAGATTAAGGTCGTGATGAAGAGTGAAATTGAGCCGCGATAGCTAAAGAGTCGTCCATCTGGGTCAATCTAAAGGCTAGTAACAAGGAACTGACAGTTAAGGGGAACAGTATGTCTAGACGTTGTCATGAAGTGGATTATGAAATCATCGGTCACAGTATGCAGTTGGTTGAAGTGGAGCTTGATCCTAACGAAACCGTGGTTGCGGAAGCGGGCGCGATGAACTACCTAGAGCAAGACATTAGCTTTGAGGCCAAAATGGGCGATGGCTCTGAACCTGAGTCCGGCTTTTTTGGCAAGTTGATGGGCGCAGGTAAGAGAGCGCTGACGGGCGAGAGCATTTTTATGACTCACTTTACCAACCAAGGCAACCAAAAGCGTAAAGTTGCCTTTGCCGCACCTTATCCGGGCACAATCCTTGCGATCGACTTGGCTGAATATGGTGGCGAGCTTATCTGTCAGAAGGACAGTTTTTTAGCCGCGGCTTTAGGTACACGGGTGACGATGAAATTTAATCGCCGTTTAGGTACGGGCTTTTTCGGCGGCGAAGGGTTTATTCTGCAAAGCTTACAAGGCGATGGCATGGCCTTTATCCATGCGGGCGGCACTTTAGTGAAGAAAGAGCTGCGAGGCGAAACCTTAAGGGTTGATACAGGTTGTCTGGTTGGATTTACACCTGGGATAGATTACGACATCGAGCGTGCTGGCTCGTTAAAGTCTATGGTATTTGGCGGCGAAGGCTTATTTTTAGCGACCTTAAAAGGTCACGGCACGGTTTGGCTGCAAAGCTTGCCGTTCTCACGTATGGCGGATCGCATTATCGCCCATGCCCCATCTGCGGGTGGAAGTGATCGTGGTGAAGGCTCAGTGCTAGGTGGTATTGGTCGCATGCTTGATGGGCGTTAATTGAATTGTTTTATAATAAAACGGCTTCATATTAATGAAAAAAAAGTGACATATCGAGATTGATGATATGTCACTTTAAATGGGAGATTTTAAATTAACTCAAACAGAGTCGGTTAGAACTTATAGTTAACACCTACAGTTATGCGTTGTCCCAAAATGTCATAGTAAGCACCTTGGTTATACACACCTGGTTGGCGAGGTGGTGTTTCATCAAACATGTTGAGAATGCCCGCACGAACTTGTAGTGCATCAGTGATGTTATAGCGACTGGTTAAATCAAACGTGATATATGATGGAATATCATTATAGTTGTTTTGATTCGGTGACCAATCGTTACTTAGTACTGTGTTACTACGATAGTTCGCTGTGAGTACTGCAGAGAAATCTCCGTAGGTGTAATCAGTGGTAAAACGATGACGCCAACGTGGTCGCTCTTGTTCACCAGTTTCTTTAACTACATCTTCAGCAAAACCTGTTGAATTAAATGAACGTTCTTCAAGGTAAGTACTGAACAGACGGAAGCCCCAATCACCAAAGCTACTTTCAAACTTATAGTTAGCTTCAATATCTACACCGGAAGTAATGCTGGTTGCAGAGTTAACTGGTTTTTCATAGTAGTTGGTGATCTCATGCGTATTTGGATCACGTTCAAGCAATGGACAGAATGGGTTGTCCAGAGTACTTGATTGGTAGCAGTACTTCACAACATCTGGGCCAGTAAAACTGTTAATGACATTTTTCATGTCAAATTTCCAGTAATCAACTGTGAAGCTTAGGTTTTCAATATAACTCGGTGTGTAGACAAAACCGATAGTAATGTCATCAGCCACTTCGTTTTGTAAGTCCTCGTTTCCTACTATAAATCCTGGACGAGTTGAACCGTACCACTCTTGAGATGGTTCAAAATCGGTAGGAATGCCCTGTGCAGCACAGTTTGCCAAGACATTGTCTAGATATTCAGGATTGATTTGGTTGCGGTAGCTAGTTGCGCAATAATCCTTCATAGATCTAAATGTTTGTCCAGGTGGGCTATACAAGTCACCTATGTTGGGAGCTCTAACAGATTTTGAACGGTTTAATCTGACTCTCAAATCGTCGAAAACTGCCCAGTTTAAGCCTACTTTCCAAGCAGTATCAGAACCTGATGTCGAGTAATCCATATAACGGAAAGCTGTTTCCAATGTTAGATCTTGTACTAATGTAATGTCACTTAGTAGTGGAATTGACAATTCTGCGGAAGCTTCTGTTACATCAAACTCACCTTTAAGTGGCTGAGATTGGTTGTTGAAGAGTAAGCCTTCGCGCATCGCTGGATCTGGTAAAGTGTCTGCTTGCTCTTTTCTATATTCGAGAGAGAATGCACTGGATACGAAACCTGCAGGTAATTCGAAAAGATCGCCACTGACGGAGGCACCTAATGCTGACTGAGTGATAGATGAACGACGAATAGCATCTGTACTAACCCAATCATAGGCTTCTTTATCGAAAATACTGCGCCCAAATACGTTGAGCGGAAGACATCCATTATCTCGTGCACTTTCACTACGGCAAACAACATCACCATTATCGTCTTTGACAGTATCGACAGCATCGTAGAAGCGTTGTTCAAACATTTCACCGTACCATTCGGTGTCAGCTTGAACATGTCCTACTGTTGCATAGGCATCATAGGTCCAATTTTCAGATATTGCACCTTCAAAGCCTAGTGCTACTCGAGCTGTGGTGCGTTCTTGGCTGTACTTTCGATTACCAAAGTCAGATGCTAGGTAGCCAAGAGTCACTCCAGCTCCTGGTTTTGACTCACCTGCCGCAACTAAAGCTGCTGCTTCTGGTGATAGGAAACCATTATCTTCATGTAACTTAAAGTTCAAAAATGCTGGAGAACTTTCGCCATAAGCATCTTATTTGCTTAAGCTAGCTTCCATTGTCATTTTATGGTTTTCATTGATGTCGTAACTCATTACGGAGAAAAAGTTAATACGATCTAGTGGCGTTTTGATGAATGAGTTTTCTGCAAAATTATAACCTTCACCACCTAGATAATCGACACGACCAGATGTCAAAGGAGGTAAAGCTTGTCCTAACTCCATCGGTCTTACATTGCCATTTTCATCGAATGAATAACGAGTCCCTTTCGAAACAAATGTCCCTGTTTTGCTATAGGAAGCCAAAACCTGCTGACCATATCCCCATACAACAGCTTGTGGATCATCAGGACCCGTTGCATTTTGGTTACGTACAACAATAGGCGCTTCACGAAGAAACTCTCTATCCATAAAGGATAGTTGTCCCTGACGTGCCCAACTAAGGTTAGTAACAAAATTAGCTTTACCTATTTCGGAGCCGAATGTTATCGAAGCGTATTTTTCTTCACCACCATCCTCTGTTGGCTGCGTAGTCGAAACGTCTACTGAAATGCCGTCAAAGCTTTTCTTTGTAATAATGTTCACAACACCAGCAATTGCATCAGAACCGTATACTGCAGATGCACCACCAGTTGTGATTTCAATTCGCTCAACCATTGCGGTAGGTATATTGTTAAGATCTACAGAGCCTGAGCCAGGTGCGCCTGCAACAAATCGACGGCCATTCACAAGAACGAGTGTACGGTCAGAGCCTAACCCTCTTAAATCTGTATTATTCAAGCCACTAGCAAATACAGTATTATTTGTTGTTTCAGGTGATAAACCTACTAATGTGTTAGGCATTTTGTGCAATAAATCAGCAACGTTCACTACACCTGCATCAATTAATCCGTCACCAGAGATAACTGTCACGGGCGTAGGAGTGAGTTCACCAATGCGCTTAATTTTTGAGCCTGTAACTTCAATTCGTTCAAACGTTTCAGTTTGCTCTTCAGCTTGGGCATAAACAAACGTGGAAGCTGTTAGACTTGCTGCGGCAAATATACCGTAGCGAACCGCTTTTGCCGTTAGTGACAAAGAGTTCATACATCTCTCCTTCATATTTATATTTATTGTTAGTTAAATTTATGGTTTAAAAATGATGCTTATTTAACAACATCATCCATATATTTATTTAAAAGTTGCGTAGATGTCAACGTTTGGTTTTTTTAATGATTAATTAAGAGGTGAGGTATTTAAGGTTGGGTTAATTATTTATCTTTATTTAAACGTTTGTGCAACAATTTTATTCACTATTAATAACATTTTCTGTCGTTTTTCAGCCGGTGCTTTCTATCGATTATTTTATTTACATTGATTTTATTGAGTTTTTATTTAACTTGGTATTTTAATTATTTCTGTTACTTGTTAATTGTAACTGAGTATTTATTTTGTATTTATTTCCTTGGTTATAGGAAATGTTAATTGAATATTTCCTTTTTTTCCTAGGTCAATCGTTAAAAAGTATTAACTGTAAGTTTTAATTATATGCTGATTGATTCTGTAAGAGGCTATTTTTAAATTGATACATCATTACTCATGTCATTACTTTTATCTTCCTCTCTATAATTTTTGATATCAGATACATCATTAAATAGCCTGTGCCCAAGGCTAAAATCACTGCGACGACATTCTCGGTATATAGGCGATAAGCGTAGAAAGTACCGACCAGCACTACGATACCTGCGAGGCGAATGAGTAGGCTCTGGGTAAAATAGCCGTGGGCTTTGATATAGGCCAACTGATAGCCGTTGAGCATCATAAATATAAAAAACATAGAGAAATGCATTAATACTGGCGCCGCTTTAATGTATTGCTCTGGGAATAACCAAGCCACCAATGGCTTGCTCGCAAAGACCATAACGACAAAAAAAATACCGCTGATCCACAAAGAAACTTTAGTCAGCCATGACTTAATTTGTTGGACTTCGTCAAAGCGTTTTTCTCTTACACACACCGCGACTTCGGGCAGCACAAAGCGGTAGATGGGGAAGACAAACAGCAAGGTGAGGTAAGTGATCATTGGCCGCACCACCACTTGGAAATCACCCAGTTCATCTATGCTGAAATAGGCAATGGTCAGCAGTACTGTGATGTAAATCATCAAGATACTGGCGCCAGCCTCCATAGACGCTGTCAGGCTTTTCTTCATAAAACTGCGTAAACCCGTATCAAAATGCACCGTACTTAAGGGCGGAGTGGCGATATCCTTGCGCCGTTTTAAGTACATATATAAGGCAACGATGAGCGATGACAATGTCATGCTGTAAAAGAGTGACGCTATGGCCGTTTGTTTTAACGCATAGAAACACAAGAAAAAGCTGCTCACTTGCGCAATCGGCTCAAGCCAAGTCACTCGATTGGAGATGGCATACAGCCGGTACATAGCAATTTGATTGGTAAAATACACTTTGAGCCCCATGCTCAAAATAATGCCAACCAATTGAAAATATTCTACATTGAGCTGAAGTTTGTGTTTTATGTAGGGCAAAACTAAGCCCCAAGTCAGTAGCACCATTGCAATTAAGCTGTAGCGGAATATATTAGTGATATCCACATCTTGCTTGGTCTGGGAGTAGGTCACCACCATAGAGGAGCGAAATCCTGTCATCAGGATCAGCGACAGTGAGATGATATCGATAACCGTGTGATAGAGCGCAAGATCGGCTTTGGCAACCCATTGTGCTAACCAAAGCTTAAAAAGAAAACCCACAGAAATACTGGCAAGTGAAGCCCAGAACCCCGCAATAATCGCCTGCTTAACCCGTTGAAGTGAGGTGTGTTTCATTTTCAAAAATCCAGCGTCAGTCTACGGTCATTGGAGAGTAATAATAGATATGCTATGGGTGGCGTTAAGGTTATGCATTAGTCGCTGCTTTGGCTGCTTTAGTTGTAGAGAGCTTTGATAACGCTTAACTTACTCAAAATTATACGTATGAGTTTATGCAGAGCACTTGGTATCAATACTTCGATATCAGGAGCTTAGTTTTCGGTCTCGACTATAACGTCTCACCTCACCGAAGAAGTTTTATCTGAGTTTACACACATATTAGCACTGGCTGAGTCTAGCATTCAGCTCATGAGTGACCAAGCATCAGAGAGTAAAGATATGATAAATATCAGTATGTTGCTTAATTGTAACTGCGGCCGTTAATTTGCCAGGGATTGCGGGATACATAGCAGTTCAGATAAGGGCGCGAACTGTGCAAGCGTCATGGTTTTGAATGCTTGCACGCCCTACTTAGAACTGGGCGTGCTAATAAAACTGCCGTGATTAGCCATTTCGCACATGTTATGCGTGACTATTCGGTAATAATATTGACGATATCGAGGATTTTACGGCTGTTATTATCGAGTTTGATCAATGCGCCTTCAACTTGAATGCTAATAATCCCATCTTTGTCTAAGGGCACAATGATACGGCCGCGGTCATAAATATCATGCTCAAGTACATCACCACGATGGAGTTTTTTCTGCCAGCCGGGTGGCAGTGGTTGACCACGGTTCACTTTTTTCTGTAATCCCGGTGGTAAATCTTTATCATTTTTATGGTGTTTATGCTCTTGGTCGTCTTTAGCAAAAACAGAGATAGGCGCCATTAAGCTGAGCACTAGCCCTGCGACAACCATTGACGTGAATTTATTCATCTGTGCTCAAAAGGTGTTTAGTCGATGCTGTGACAATAGAGTCTCTTAAATGAACCTTAGCTGAACGTTTTACGTTGAGATGCTAACTCAACGGGTTAACATTAGCACAGCTTGCCATTGCTCGGCGGTCACAGGTTGGATACTTAGCCTTGAACCCTTAGTCACTAAATACATGTCAGCTAATTGCGGCAGGTTTTTAATCAAGCTTAAGGGGATAATATCGTTAAATTTTTCGACAAAGCGGATATCTACTCGTAACCATCTTGGTTTAGTTGGATCTGACTTAGGGTCGAAATATTTTGATTCGGGATCGAAGGCCGTGCTGTCGGGATACGCATTGGTCACGACTTCTGCGATACCGACAATACCGGGTACTTTGCAGCTTGAATGGTAAAAAAATACCTTGTCGCCAATCTGCATCGCATCGCGCATAAAGTTACGCGCCTGATAGTTACGTATTCCATGCCAAGCTTCGGTTTGGTTCGGGCAAGCCTTAAGATCATCTATGCTAAATTCGTCGGGTTCCGATTTCATAAGCCAGTAGTTCATTGGGTTTCCTTAATTCATAGTGGCCGTTAAGCGCTTCAATATCCGTGAGTTTATCTTAATTTTATCGAACACCCCAGTTCGTCACTCAGATCAAGCATTGTGAGTTTGATTAAGTTTCGGTTCAGATAAGGTGGCTTAGCCTGTGGGCAGCAATCTTATTTGGTATGCCTTATGCAAATTCTCGATACTAAAGGCAAAGCGTCAAATTCGATCTCGGTTTGTGATTGGTGCCCTATAAGTTGTGGCAGCAGTGGCAATCAAAACCTATGAGGTGTGTTATGGATACTTCAACAATGACGTCCGACTGTGGTTTATACACTAAATATCTTAAGGATTTTACCGCCGGTGATGTGATCCTAAGCCATGAGCGTATGCTGGAATTTATTAATGACCTGACTACGCAAGGTTGGTTGTTGGCAAATTTTACCTGGGATTATTGGTATAACAACAGTTACTTAGTCGATAAACCCGCCTACATTCGTGATGCGAGCATAGCACAATGTAAATTGCTGTTGACGGCTATGACGCGCCTTGAGGTCTTTAGCCCTGGCGTGTTAGAAAATATGCGCCGCCAAGGGATTTTACTGGCCATTGTTGAGCGCTTGCAAAGCTTAAATGTGCCTAAGTCGAGCACTCATCTTGAATTTATCAGCCGTTAGCACAGGGCTTTAATGGATTGTTATCTTATCGATTATCTTACTCTTTAGTCTAATAAAGTGTTTTTTTGCTTGTGACATGATCCGTGGATTGGTTAGTTTGGACCTCGCTAATCATAATAATAAATGCACGGAGGCCTTAATGTCTGTTCCAACAAGCCAAGTTATCAGTCCGCTCAACGTCAGCGAGTTTAGAGGCGAGTTATCACCGAAACTCGTTGAGAAAACCATAGGTCAATATCTTGATGAGATTGCGGCAACCTATCCCGACCAATTAGCCGTTGTCGTACATCATCAACATATTCGCTGGAACTACCGCCAATATCTAGATCAAATCGAGGCGCTCGCCACAGGATTATTAAAACTCGGTATTAAGTCCGGTGATAGGGTGGGTATTTGGTCACCTAACAATATCGAGTGGTGTTTAACCCAATATGCGACCGCTAAAATTGGCGCCATCATGGTGTGTATTAACCCTGCGTATCGGCCTGAAGAATTGCAATATGCGCTGAGTAACGTGGGTTGCCGCGCGGTAATTTGTGCCGACAAGTTTAAATCCAGCAATTACCTCGAAATGCTATACGAATTGGCACCTGAACTAACTTCTTGCCCTGCTGGTCAATTACAGGCGAAGGCCGTTCCTGAGCTTGAGTTTGTGATCCGCATGGGCGCTGAAAAATCCGTCGGCATGTTAAATTTTGATGACCTGCTCGTCGATGCGAGCGCCGATGACAAGGCAACACTCGAGAAGATTGGCAAAGCATTAAGCCCGTACGATGCAATCAATATCCAGTTTACCTCTGGCACGACGGGTAGCCCTAAAGGTGCAACTTTATCCCACCATAACATTTTGAATAATGGCTATTTAGTCGCAGAGGCGATGAAGTTTACCTGCCACGATAAACTCTGTATTCCTGTGCCCTTATACCATTGTTTTGGCATGGTGCTCGGCAGTTTAGTCTGCTTAGCCAAAGGCGCAGCGGCTGTGTTCCCCGGCGAATCCTTCGATCCCTTGACGACATTGCACGTGATTGAGCAAGAGCGGTGCACCGCTTTACATGGCGTACCGACCATGTTTATTGCCGAGTTGGAGCATCCTGAGTTTACGCGTTTTGATTTGAGCTCTTTACGAACCGGCGTGATGGCGGGGGCAACTTGCCCAGAAGAAGTGATGCGCCGAGTACAAAATCTCATGTATATGAAAGAAGTGCTGATTGGTTATGGTCAGACTGAGTGCAGTCCGCTCAATCACATTACTGAAATCGATTCGCCAGTTGAGAAACGGGTGCTCACTGTTGGCCGTGCTTTGCCCCATACCGAAGTGAAAATAGTTGACGAATTTGGTGAGGTGTTGCCAATTAACCAACCCGGTGAAGTCTGTAGTCGCGGTTATTGCATAATGCAGTGCTATTGGAACGATCCCGAAAAAACGGCGGCGACCATAGACAGTGCGGGGTGGCTACATTCGGGCGATATCGGCCAAATGGATGAGCAAGGTTATGTGCAAATTGTGGGTCGCATTAAAGATATGATCATTCGCGGTGGCGAAAATATCTATCCCCGTGAGATTGAAGAGAAACTTTACACCCATAAAGATGTGCAGGATGCGGCGGTCTTTGGTGTTCAAAGCGATAAATACGGTGAGGAAGTGTGTGCTTGGATTAAAGTCCGCTCAGGCTCCGCGATTACCGAAGAAGATATTCGTCATTTCCTCACCGAGAAGTTTGCCTACTTTAAAGTACCGCGTTACATCAAGTTTGTGGATCAGTATCCAATGACAGTGACGGGGAAAATTCAGAAATTCAAAATGCGTGAGCTGATGTATCAAGAATTATATGAAGATATTAATGCTTAAGTGATTTGGCTCGCCTGCTTTTTTGACTTCAAGCCGTGCAATGCGGCTTGAATTTTATTCAGTCTATAGATGCCGTTTAACCCACAAGTGAACGAGTTAACGGAAGAGTCGACGAGTCATGCCATCAAGCCAAGCCGCACTTTGAGTTAACTTTCTCTGACTACGACGCAGCGCCAGCTTTGCCCACGCATATTGTGTGCTGAGCAGCGCCAACCCTAAGATGATCAAGAGTAAACCTGGGCCGGGTAAGAGTAAAAAGACCAGCCCGAGTAAGGTTAAAGCTGCGCCAACCACAGTAATCCCTGCTTGAGTTATTGCGCCTTTTGCATGGGAGGAAGTCGCGCGATTGAAAACGGAAACTTTGCGCATAGGAGTTGGCCTTATGGAGAGTTAATCGAATCAAGCTTTACTATTTACTATCAGTTGAGTACTGACTGTATATCAGTTTTCAGTCTAATCCTTTGCTTATTTTTTGGCATCTTATGTCATTAGCCGAATTGTAACAAAACTTCACTTCCCCGCAGTGGCTTCATGGCTATACTAAAACTAGAGATAAAGTATCAGCGATAAAATCTTGGCAGATAAATTTAATGCTTAATTTGTCGATGATTTAGTGGTTAATCCAAGCAGCAGGCTAAGGAGTCTTAAATGGTTCGATGGCGGTCAATGCTCCTTGCATGTTGTCTTTCCTCCATGGGATTGAGCACAGCGAAAGCGGATACCTTAATGCTGACATCCTTACTTTGGCCGCCTTATTCGGGGCAGCAGTTAGCAGAGCAGGGCGCGAGTATTGCCGTAGCGCGGGCGGCGCTCAAAGTGATGGGGCACCAATTAGAAGTGGATTTTTACCCATGGAGCCGCGCAGTAAAGCTCGCCAGTATGCCTAATTCTGACTATCTGGGTTATTTCCCTGAATATTACTTTGAGACTGAAAAGTTTGTTTTTTCTAAATCGATTGGCGACGGTCCTTTGGGGCTGGTGGAGCAAAAAGCCCATCCTGTGAGTTGGAATTATGTCGAAGATCTGAATCGCTATACCTTAGGCGTAGTGAAAGATTATGTGAATACTCAGACTTTAGATCGCATGATTGCTACAGGCGTTCAACCGATTGAAGCCGTCACTTCAGACGAGCACAATATTAAGAAAGTAGCCGCAGGCCGTATTGATGCCGCGGTAATCGATGTCAACGTGCTGCACTTTTTACTGAAGCAAAAGCCCTTGCAGCCGCTGGCGGATAAATTGCAAATTAACCGTCAAATCCTAGCGAATAAGCAGCTTTATATTGCGTTTCGCAATACCGAAGAAGGTCAACGTTGGCGAGATATTTTCGATCAAGGTTTGGCACAAATTGACGTCGAAACCATCATTGGAGAGCTATTGTATCGTGAAGACTAATGCATGATTTAGGTTAGTGTGCTCTCTAATTTTCCCTCTATTTTCAGCCTATTTCTCTTAAAATCACATCAGATATACCACTTGTCATCATTCTGTCTTTGTTCACTATTAGCATCACCTTAACGGTATGAGTTGCTCTCTCATTTTTTGATTAAGGTGACATGAATAAACTTCCCTTTGAGCTACCATTTGAGTTAGATACGCTGCAACAACTCATTGATACTCATCATCTTAAGTTGCAGTATCACATTCTTGCCGACATCCCATTTCGTCACGAACATTTTCCGCTCTACAGTGTTGAACTGGGCGGAGGAGATAAGCCCTGTCCGACAGTACTCTTTGTGGGCGGCGTGCATGGGGTTGAACGTATTGGCTCTCAAGTCATCTTGGCATTGTTGAACAGTTTGTTGCAGCGGCTGGTGTGGGATAAACACCTACAGCAGATGTTAACGGGCGTGCGGTTAGCTTTTGTCCCAGTGGTGAATCCCGTTGGCTTATTTATGGGAACGCGAGGTAATGGCAATCAAGTGGATTTGATGCGTAACGCCCCGATAGAAGCCAGCGAAAAAGTCTCCTTTATGGTGGGAGGGCAGCGGATATCATCACGGCTGCCCTGGTATCGCGGCATGGAGGGAATGGAGCTTGAAACCGCTGGCTTAGTTGCCTACGTACAGCAATTGCTGAACCGCAGCACCAGTTTAATTTCCCTCGATGCGCACTCAGGCTTTGGCTTGAATGATCATATCTGGTTCCCCTACGCCCATACGCGTACCGCTTTCGAAAATGCCAATTATATTTTTCATCTAAAACAATTATTTGAACAAAGTTATCCGCATCATGGCCATTACCGGCTTGCGCCGCAGAGCCAGTTCTATCGCACCCATGGGGATATTTGGGATTACCTCTATCGCCAACATCAAGTGGCCGATCCCCATGCTCAGGTACCGTTTCTGCCGTTGACATTAGAGATGGGGTCCTGGGCTTGGATAAAGAAAAACCCAAGGCAAATATTTAATTTTGCAGGTTTTTTTAATCCGCAGAAAACACATCGTCACCACAGAATTTTACGCAGGCACACAGTGCTGATGCAATTTATGATGGAAGCGGCCTACGCCCAATCGTTAGAGCAGTTAACGCCTGAACGTTTGGCTGAACTCACTGAGTGCGCGCGGCAGTATTGGTATCGGGAGCCACAGTCATGACAACTTGGGTGTTACTGCGGGGATTAATGCGTGATCAACGCCACTGGCATGGCTTCGATCAACGACTGCGACATAAAGGATTGCGAGTACTGACCCCAGATTTGCCGGGCAATGGGATGTTATCCAATAAGGCCAGTCCACTGAAGATTACCGATTATGCCCATGCCGTGTGGTTGCAATTGGATGAGCAGGTGCAAGAAGGCGAGACTATTTATCTTCTCGGTTTGTCTATGGGCGGTATGTTGGCGCTGGAAATGGCGCACCAGCGGCCTTGGCAGATAAGGCATGTTTTTGTATTAAACAGCAGTGCGGCGAATTTATCGCCTTGGTATCAAAGATTTAATCCACTGAATGCATTGAAGGCGTTTTGCTTGCGGGCTCGGGGTAAAGCCTTACATCCCATCGAGTCGACGATAGTGCGTTTAACCAGTTTTCGCCATCGGCGAGATTGCGATTTAATTGCCGAGTGGAGTGAATTTCGCCGCGAATCCTCGCCAACTATCCGTAACGCCTGGCGGCAACTGTGGGCGGCTTTTCAATATCAGTGTCCATTGACCGTGGAAGTACCAATAAGTGTGCTTTGCGGTGACCGTGATGCGTTGGTGAGCATGGCATCGAGTAAAGCTTTAGCGCAGCACTTTCACACGGATTTGATTGTATTAGCTTATTGCGGCCATGATGCGGCCATTGATGCCCCTGCAAAACTGGCACATTACCTGTTAGCGATTGCGACGCCGACTAAGCCGCAAACTGAGGTTCAAGAGGATGATGAACCTGCCCATGCTCAATATGTCCATACTCAATATAGTTGCAATGATTTACTGGAGGAGGAAATGGCCTTCAATGAGGCGATATTTTCAGTATGGGATGACAAAGCGCTATCCACTCATGAAACCAAATAATCGAGAGTGAATAGCGCAGTTAACTGATTGGCTTATTAAGCTTTAGCCACTACGGTTTGCCCTATCGGTGTTAGGCTGAATAACGCCAACTTAAGGTGCTGTATTCCAAAGGGAATACCGATAATTGTTACAAAACAGGCTAAGGCATGAGCTAGGTGGCCTATGGCTAACCAGATCCCAAACAGCAAAAACCAAATGATATTTCCCACCATGCCTAGGGCACCTGTGCCTAAATCGTCACGTCCGGTCAAGTGGCGACGGTTGATTTGTTCTTGGCCAAATGGCCAGAAGGTCATTTCACCGATAACAAAGCAGGCGCGGCCAAAGGGAATACCAATAATGCTGATAAAACACAGGATACCAGCGAGCCACCAAGCGAGTCCCATCACAAATCCACCGAGCACAAACCAAGCGATGTTGAATATTAAGCGTAATACTGCCATTGAAAACTCCTTAGGTTACTTTTTTAGCCTTTATCGTTAGCTGTAATGAATGCCGTTAGCTTTGATAAACTGAATATATGTCAATGACTAAGCGAGAAACGTGCCAATTTTTTAACACCGGTAAATCAATTGCTTACGGGTATTGTTCAAAACTGTATTTGTGATTTTCACTACATCTTCGCTAAATTGCTAATTTCTTAGGGGCAGATGAGCAAAGGCGGAGTTACACTAGCCATTCCATTAAAATGGCTTAAAAGCCCGAGTATTTAATCGTTTGAGTAGCCTCATGTTTGCAAATTCCCCCGTCGATATTTTTGCCTTTGCTGGTCGAGAAATATTTCTAAAACGTGATGATTTATTGCATCCAGCGTTTAGCGGCAATAAAGCGCGTAAATTCGGCTATTTTTTAGATCATGAGTTTGCCGGCATCAACAAGGTGATAGGTCATGGCTCACCCTTAGCGAACTCTTTGTATTCCCTATCAACATTGGCCAAGATGAAAGGCTGGCAGTGTGACTTTTATGTTGACCATATTGCCAGTCAAATAGTTAAACATCCCACGGGCAATTATGCTGCCGCCTTAGCAAATAGCGCCAATATTATCGACTTAAGTGTGTTAATAGCGCAAAAGCAGACGTTAACTCATGCGCAAGTCGACAATGTGGGATTGAGTTGCCAAGAGTATATCGAGGCTCAAGTGCTCGCGAATGAACCGACGGCACTGTTTATCCCAGAGGGCGGTCGCTGTTCCTACGCTGAATACGGGGTAAATGTATTGGCGCAAGAAATAGTGCAATTTGCGCAGGCGAATGATTTAGTCGATTTAACGGTATTTTTACCGTCGGGAACGGGGACGACGGCGTTATTTTTGAATCAGTACTTTATTCGTCAGCAAACGGCGATTCGCGTCGCGACTTGCGCCGTGGTGGGGGGCGATGATTATTTACGTTTACAATTCTCTATGCTTAATCCAAACACTCTCGAGCATCCACAGATAGTGAATGTCGGCAAAAAATATCACTTTGGTAAACTTTATCCGGAATTTTATGCCATGTGGCAGCGGATTTGCGCCTCAGGTATTCAATTTGAATTACTCTACGATCCCTTAGGTTTTATTGTGCTTGAGGATTATTTACAGCGTAGTGAACCAGGTCATGTGATGTATTTGCATCAAGGCGGATTATTGGGGAACGAGACTATGTTGCCGCGTTATCAGCGTAAATTTGGCCAAAGTAGCTATGCTCACGGTGCAGGATATTTACTTAGTGACGCTAAGACATAATGTGTTTGAAGCTGTGTCATGCCTAAGTTAAGCTTATGATATTGAATGATGGGGAATACTCATGACTGAAGCGGAATATCTTGCCAATTACGATCCTAAGGCTTTCAAGGCTCAGCTACTGACAGTGGATGCCGTATTGTTTACCTACCATGATCAGCAGCTTAAAGTACTCTTAGTGCAACGTTCAAACCATCCTTTTTTAGGTTTGTGGGGATTACCCGGAGGCTTTATCGATGAAAATTGCGATCAATCCTTAGAACAAACCGTATTACGTAAACTGCATGAGAAAACCGCGGTAGTGCCACCTTATATTGAGCAGCTTTGCACTGTGGGTAATAGCTGTCGCGATGTGAGAGGTTGGTCGGTGACAGTGTGTTACACCGCCTTGATGAGTTATCAAGCCTGCCAAATCCAGATTGATTCAGTGAGTGATGCTAAGTGGTGGCCATTAGAGGATGTGTTAAAGATGACCTTAGCGTTTGATCATCTGCAGTTAATTGAGCAAGCGCGGGAACGCTTAACACAGAAAGCCTTATATTCTTTAGTGCCAGGCTTTGCACTGTCTGAACCTTTTACCTTGCCAGAACTGCAGCATGTACATGAAGTTTTACTGGGTAAGCCTATCCAAGGTAAATCTTTTCGTCGGCGGGTTGAACAGGCCGATTTATTGATCGATACCGGATTAAAGCGCACTGAACGGGGGCGTCCTGCGAATTTATACCGCTTGAAACCCGATACCGCATCGTACCGATTCTTAAGAAATTTAGAATGTTGATCAAAGTCGTTGCAGATTGAAACGCGTTTTCATGGGGCTAATGACAACTGCTTATGTTTTAGATTTTGATATTACTCAACAGCTTTTTTCCTATTCAGTTACCTAAATTGCATATAGTGTCTAAAGGACACTATATGCAATTTAGGTATATCAATGGCTTTTATTTCGTCATAAATAGTCTAAAAATCAACTTTACATAATAATGTCTTTAAGACACTATTGGTTCTGTAGACAACAAGGGCGCCGTTAATTGCGGTAATCTTGCCATAGACAGGAGGTTAGTATGTCTCAACGTATTCAAGCATCTAAAAGCATTCAAGCGTATCAAGGCACAGTTAACACTCAACAACTGCAAGCCGATTTTTATCAGTTACCCGCAGCTAGTGATGAGGCTCATTACCGTTTATTTCAATTTGGCGCGGGGGAGAATCATGTTCAACTGCTGGTTCCTCCAGCGAAACGCGTCACACTTTTCTTCGGCTATCGTGGCGATCATTCCATCATGCAGCTCTTGCTGTTAACTGATGCATTACGCCGCAGCGGTGCAGAGCAAATCGATCTGTTACTGCCTTATATGCCGGGCGCCCGCCAAGATAGAGTGTGTAATGTGGGTGAGGCCTTATCGGTAAAAGTCTATGCCAGCCTGATTAATCAGCAGCAATATGCTTCAGTCAGCATTTTTGACCCGCACAGCGATGTCACCGCCGCATTGTTAGACCGAGTGCAAGTTATTGACAACCATAGCTTTGTCGCCGCGATTGCAGCTCAATTATCGGGTGAGCTAGTGTTAGTCTCGCCCGATGCAGGGGCGAATAAGAAAGTATTCGGCTTAGCGAAAGCGTTACAGGGAATGCCGGTGATCAGGGCCGATAAGCATCGTGATGTGGTCAATGGTCATATTATCGCTACCGAAGTGTTCTGTGATGATTTATCGGGTAAAACCTGCTTAATCGTCGATGACATTTGTGCTGGTGGCAGAACCTTTATCGAACTTGCCATCAAGTTAAAGCAAAAGGGGGCCCAAAGCGTCATTTTGATCGTGTCACATTATGAAGATAAGGCCAGCGAATCGGCTCTGCGCGAGGTGGGCATCGACAGATTATTTTGTACCGATAGTTTAGGTGTCCCTGCACATATTTCGAGCGAGTTCTGTGATTGCCATGCTGTTTTGAGTTATATGAATCATTAAGGAAAATATTATGTACTTGAATCCCGTTACCGCCATTGATGGTTACAAAGTCGACCACCGTCGTCAGTATCCCGATAATACTCAAGTGATTTTTAGTAACTTGACCGCCCGTAAATCCCGTCGTGGTTATACAGACCAAATGGTGTTTTTTGGCTTGCAGTATTTTATCAAGCATTTCTTGATCGACAGTTGGAACCGTGATTTCTTTCAACAACCCAAAGATCAGGTCATTCGCCAATTCTCCCGCCGTATCAATAACTATCTCGGGCCAAATAATGTCGGTACTCAGCATATTGAGGAGTTGCATAATTTAGGTTATTTACCAATAAAAATCATGGCATTACCTGAAGGCTCAGTGTATCCACTAAAAGTGCCTTGCTTGGTTTTGTACAATACCGATGAGCGGTTCTTTTGGTTGACCAATTACCTCGAAACCATCCTTTCCGCGAATGTGTGGGGTATGTGTACCAGTGCTACAACCGCGCTGCAATACCGCAAAATATTTGAGACTTACGCGCTAGAAACCGATGGTGACATCGCATTTGTTGATTGGCAGGGCCATGATTTTAGTTTCCGCGGCATGTATGGTGCAGAGGCTGCGGTAATGAGCGGCGCCGCCCATTTACTCAGTTTTACGGGTACAGATACCATTCCCGCGATTGATTTTCTTGAGCAATATTACCGTGCAGATAGTGATCATGAACTTGTCGGTGGCAGTGTGGCCGCAACGGAGCACAGTGTGATGTGTGCGGGTGGTATGGAGAATGAATTAGAGACGTTCCGCCGTCTGATTGAAGATATTTATCCTAGCGGCATTGTCAGTATCGTTTCTGATTCTTGGGATTTTTGGCAGGTGATGACAGAGTTCACCGTTGCCTTAAAAGACCGTATTCTTGCGCGTGAGGGCAAAGTGGTGTTTAGGCCTGATACGGGTTGTCCGGTGAAGATCATTTGTGGTGATCCACAAGCAGCTGTGGGGAGCCCTGAGTATAAAGGCGCTATCGAGTGTTTGTGGGATGTCTTTGGGGGCAGCACAACTGCCAAAGGTTACAAATTACTCGATAGCCATGTCGGGCTGATTTATGGCGATTCAATCACCATTGAGCGGGCTGAAGCCATTTGTGCCGGCTTAAAGGCCAAAGGTTTTGCGTCAACCAATATTGTGTTTGGGATTGGCAGTTTTACCTATCAACACGTGACCCGAGATACCGACGGTTACGCGGTGAAAGCGACCTTTGCGAAAGTTGATGGTAAAGACAGAGAAATATTTAAAGATCCTAAAACCGATGACGGTACTAAAAAATCAGCTAAGGGACTGGTTGCGGTGTTTAAAGATGAGCAAGGGCAATTTTATCTTAAAGATCAAGCGAGCTGGCAAGATGTTAACAATTGCGAGTTTGTCCCCGTATTTGCCGATGGTGAACTCTTAACTGAATATTCTTTGGCAGATATTCGCGCAAGGTTGGCAGAGTCCAGACGTTGAGCCTATAGAGTTGTAATTTTTAACGGCTATAGACAATAGCTAAGATAAAACTGGCAATGTGATTTCTATCAGGATCATATTGTCAGTTCAGTTCAGTTCAGTTCAGTTCAGTTATGAATTTATGTTCAGTCGTATAAGTAAAACGCCCCATCAATAGTTAAATGCAAATACAAGCGATTAAGGCAGCAACTGGTTTCGCTTAAGGATTTTATAGGTACGTTGGCCTATCTTTTCGAGGTTTTTTAAATCTTTTAGGCTGGGTATCGCATCTGAATATTGCCAATAGCTGATTTCTGCATCGAGCATTTCAAGCATTTTTTTCGAACAACCTAAACATTGTCCCTGGCACAATTGTGCTTCCGCTAGATTGAGCGGAATTGTCGCTTTGATCTGGCTTATCAAGCTTTGCATGGCGATTTGGGTATTGGGTTTTGACATAGATGAGGTACGTAACAGTATTCATGGGGATGAATATTAGCGGATGCTGTAGTGGAAGTAGGTGATCTAAGCTGGATTTGACTCATTTGGTTCGGCAGGTATCTGTGTGAGAGAGATACAGCCTGAACCAAATGTGTTCGTCATGATGACGTAAAAAAGGATAGCGTGTTCGTGACATTCGGCTATCAGTTTACTTAAGTGTTCGGTACTGCGAAGAGAATGGAAACCGATTAAATACACTTGAGCAAACGGGGTATTACAGTACTTATTTCTAACTTATCGTCTAATTTATTTTTTGACTTATTTGTTTGCGGACAATAACCATTTCATAAAGCTGATGGCTTCTGTACGTTTTGAAAAAGTCTGTCTGTTTTTACCTTGACGATCGGTAAAAGCAATTGAGGTTTTATTTACTGAGATTGAATCTACAGGGAAGTTCACTGTAATTTCATGTCCATTAATTTTGTATGACATATGCCACACTCCTTTTTGTTAATTCACCCATAGGTGAGATAGTTGTAACTATAAAATATCCTTAGCAATTTGCGAAAGATTCGTTCTATTGAGTATCGAGGTTACCCCATCTTTGATTCATTAATCAAGAGATGCTTAATCGATAAATAATACATGCTGTCGATTATGCCAATGGACTAACTTGATTCTGCCAGTTGACCATAGCTTAATGACAATACTATGACAGTGTGGAGAACAGTAAGTTCACAGACATAAGCACATGATTTTAGTGGTATCGAATGCTTGAGCTTATGGGGTTTTGCTTGTAGTAGGCTTTCTTTATGAGGACCGAACTCTGATTGCTAATAGTCAGGCTGGTTTAAAAAGGTAAACAACAAGGTGTTTCTCAAAACGACGTGCAGTATATCAATAAAAATAGCTTATGCAAGTTTAATTTTTATTCAATGTGATTATTTGTTGATTGATGTTGAGTTAACGTGAATTGTTTCTGGCTATTCATTTGATTTAAAGAGTGAAGCTTAGCATGGAACATGTCCTTATCTTGTATTTAGCTGCAATGCTGAGTGTCCCTATTGCGGCTTTTTAGGCGAATAGGATGTGGCTACTGCTAGCCAATTGAATTAAAAATTCTAGTAAACTGAATAAAAAACTCACGCAAATAGAATAAAAAATCCCACTGAAATAGGTTATTTCAATGGGATTAATGGCTTATTTCGTAACTGAAAATTTAGTAACTGAAGATTCAGTAACTGAAAGTTTAGTAACGGACTCATTTAAAAAACGGAGTAAATAAGTCATGTTAAAGCACTGGCTACAGGCTTAATAAATCAGTTCACCTATGGGATTAAGCAGCTTGCTTAGGCCTTTGGTAAAATGCAGCGGCGCATCTAACACTGTGTAGCATAAGCAACCGTCAACGGTTTTAGGTGAGTGGTGATGTTGGCTATCGAGCACAATAAAATCACCTGGCACATAGTCACCGTTAAGATCCGAAAACGCTCCCGCTAACAATAGGGTTAATTCATAGCCCTTATGGGTATGTTGGGGGATTTCACCTTGCGCATCTATGTGTAACAAGCTCGCGCGGGTGTTCATTTCATCGACATCAAAACGCATACGACTGACTTTGCCTAATATTTGCCAAGGACGGGCCAAATGCTGGCGAAATACCGACGGCACTGTGTAATGCTGTTGTTTTACTTGAACATCCAGAGGAGCATTATTAGGTACATCCGTCGCCGCAGGCTGAGCCATGATTTGCGCCAGCATAGCGTCAATATCCATCACTGGTACATTAGTAGCTTGAGTGTGTTCAGCATTAATATGCGCAGTGTGAATCGACTCTTGGTGTGTATGCTTTTCAGCATGAGCGCCATCTGGATTTAATGCCGAATTGGCAGCTTGCTCGGTTAATAGGGCTAGTTGCTCACGACACGTCTCACATAATGCGCAATGCGCTGATACTGCAATGGCCATCGATAAAGGTAAGACCCCATTCGCATGGCTCACGAGTAATTCTTGTTGGGGATGATGCTTAATCATTGTGTGTCTCCAAGAAACTTTTCAACTTTTCTAGCCCGAGTCTTAATCGTGACTTTATGGTGCCTATTGGCACCTTGAGGGCATCGGCTAGCTCTTGTTGAGTGAGTTCTTGCATGTAGATACCTTGCACGACTTGTCGTTGCGCGAGGGGAAGGGCATCAAGATGTTGGAGGAGTTTCGCCGTCAATTTATGATCAGTGAGTGTGTCTTGAGCCATGGTCGCATCGCACAGCGGCCAAATATCATCGCCAAAGGTATCTTCTTTATTGTGTTGTACTCGTCTCAGCATATCGAAACACTGATTACGCATTATGGTAAATACCCAAGTCGTCACTGAGCCTTTCTCTGCATTGTACAGATGGGCCTTAGTCCACACGCTGGTCATGGTTTCTTGAACTAAATCCATGGCTAAGCCTTGTTGATTCAGTCTTTGTAAACCAAAGGCGCGGATCTTGGGCATAAAATGCTGGAATAAATGCCCAAAGGCGGCTCTGTCTCGTTTGTCTGCTACTTGTAGCATAAACGTGATCAAAGTATCCGCTTGAGGCTCGCAGGTTTTGAGAGCGGGAATGTCGTTATCCATAGCCGAATGAGTCAGAGACGTGATAGGGCCATGATACCGATTTTGCCTGCTTTGTGATTGAATATTTTCCATTATTTTCGCTCTTATCCCAGTCGTTAGTGCTGAGTTTGAGATCAGTAACGACAAAATTGAGAGGCTTGTTTCACTTCTGAGCCCAGTTTTACTTTCAAACTTACAATCAATACGGAGTGGCTTAAATAAAGGATCATTCACAGGATTATTTTATTACGGCCCGCAATAGATCTCGGGTCATAATATGATCTAAGGTATTAATGCAGTTGTACTTTTCAGAGGCTTGCACGGGCAATATTTCTAGCCAGCGTTGGCAGACCCAAGCAATGTCTTCAAACTGTTCCGCTTGGTAGTGCTTGAGATGTTGCGGATATTCCTTGAGGATATTTTGTAACATTTGGCTCAAGTAACGCTCATCGGTCGCAATACGTGTCGCAGGCCAGTTGTCGATAAAGCTAACATCGCCGCGCTTTAAGCCATCGTCTTCGACACTGATTTCATTAACTTTAAAGCGCTTTGAACCTTGAATGCTGATCCCTAATAGTCCATCGGGTAGGGTTTCAAAATCAATAATATGCACTAAGGTGCCTATGGGCTGAATGGTTTTGCCATCCTCTTCGAGCATACATGAGCCAAAGCCTTCGCCTGACTTTAACGATTCGGCGACTAAACGCTTATATCTAGGTTCAAATACCCGCAGTTGTGTGTAACCTTCGGGCAATAAACAAATGGGTAGTGGAAAAAGAGGTAATTTCATCGTGGCCTCTGGTGAACTTATGTTCCTATCATTACGTACCATAGTGACAGTTCGATCAGTAAAATTATCAACAATAGTTTACCCATATTTAGAGGATGGCATGAAATTAAATCCATTTGAGAAAAAGCTCGTTCAGCATCCAATACGTTTTTGGCTACAAAATCATGTCGAAGCGCCTTTGCTTACGTCTATGATGCCTAAACCTATGGCTCGCTGCGAGCGCGCATTAGAAATCGGTTGTGGGTTTGGTAATGGTATTCAGTTGATCCGCGAGCATTTTGGCGCAGGACATATCACGGCCGTGGATATCGACCCTGAAATGGTCGCAGCGGCGCAATCTCGCTGGCAAGCTCGGCCACAGGGCTTGAAAGGGTTGAGTTTCTCGGTTGCCGACGCCTCTCGTCTTCCCTTTGCCGATGGCGAGTTCGATATGGTGTTTGATTTTGCTGTATTCCACCATATTCCAGATTGGCAGGCGGCCATCAAGGACGTTGCAAGGGTACTGAAACCAAACGGTTACTTTGTGATAGAGGATCTATATCGCGCTGCGATTTGTAATCCACTGAGTCGACGCCTGTTTGAGCATCCACAGCAAAATCGCTTTAATCACCGCGAGTTGTTACTTGTGTTGCGTCAAGCGGGGTTTGAGATTGTCTGCGACAGAAATGCCTTGGATCTTGCGGGCATGGTGCTTGCCCAGAAAGTGCAGCGTTAGGTGGCAGTGTCGCTGACCTAAATTGAATATGCGTTTTGAATGGGTTGAATATTCGCGCTTTTGCGAGAGTGGTTGTAATTTTTAGATAAAATAGACTCTCGGCATGGTTCTTCATGGGAGTTTACCGCTATAATTTGAGCTAATCCGTCGCATGTGAGGAAAGGATTTTCCTCAAGAGTAGAGAAGCAGCATTATGGCAAACGTACTTGCAACCGTAGATCAGCGTACCAAACTCGTGGGTGAGAACCGCCTCGAGTTGTTGCTCTTTAGTATTAATTCCACGCAGTTATTTGCCATCAACGTCTTTAAAGTTAAAGAAGTGGTCAAGCTTCCTCCCCTTAATGCTATGCCGGGTAGTCATCCGCATATTTATGGTGTTGCCAATATTCGCGGTATTTCTATCCCTGTGATTGATTTACGTTCGGCGATTGGGTTTAAATCTTTACCGCCGGATGATGATGCTAATATGATCATCACGGAGTATAACCGCAGCGTGCAGGGCTTCTTAGTCGGTAAGGTTGAGCACATTATCAACATGACATGGAGCGATATCATGCCGCCGCCGAAAACGGCAGGGCGCAATAATTATTTGACGGCAATTACCCGCATCGAGCACCAAGGCAAATCGCAATTAGTGTCGATTATCGATGTAGAGAAAGTGCTAGCTGAGATTATTCACTACGATATTAGGCTTTCTGAAGGTGTGCTCGATGAAACCTTAGTCCATGAAATGCCAGGCAGAAAAATCTTGATCGTGGACGATTCATCGACCGCAAGGCGTCAAGTGCGTGAAACCTTAAGCCAACTAGGTATAGAAATCATTGAAGCCTCGGATGGCTTGCAGGCGCTGACGTTATTACAGAAATGGCGTGATGAAGGTAAGCAAGTATCTAAAGAATTACTGATGATGATTACCGATGCCGAAATGCCCGAGATGGACGGCTACAAACTGACCTCTGAAGTTCGTGGTGATAAAGCTATGTCAGATCTATATATTACCTTGAATACTTCACTGAGCGGCAGTTTCAACCATGCCATGGTTGAGAAGGTCGGTTGTGATAAGTTCATTTCTAAATTCCAGCCGGATTTACTCGTGGAAGTGGTACAAGAAAGATTAAGACAAGTGATCAATCACTAAGCATCTTGAGATTTTCCCTATCGGTGATTGGTCTTGTGTTGGTCATCGGTAGGCTCAGCGCTTTTAATAACCGCTTTTAAGGACTGTTTTTAGATGTGGCTTGTTAATATCTGCCTTTGAATATCAGCCATTCAATCGTCACCTTTCCATCGCTTTTGTTTAAATCCTACCAAATTACCTTTTTATTTAACGCTTGATTACAATGCTAATTCGGCCTCAACATCTTGTAACACTTGGCGTTTCATTTCTTTGGCGGCGGCAATATGGATGCGGGCGAGTCGTAGGGCGTAGTTGAATCTTGCTCGGCCGACGAGGCGCACCAGTTCGGCAAAAAACTGTGGATCTAAGGTGAATTGCGTCGAGTAGTACTGGATTGCAGCATTAACTGAGTTAAAGGTCACGCCATCAAATTCGAAACCTGCGTTATAACCTTGGTCGTCAATTTCTTCGCCTTCTAATACCAGTGGCCAGCCGGGTGCGTTGATACGGTCGCGGGCAATCTGGTACATCATCCAAGCACTTTTCTTAAAGCCTTCAAACACTTTGCAGGAAAATTCAGACTCGGCCAGTTCTTCTTCGGTCCAATTAATCCCTATCGCGAGGTGTTTTGCGTAAATGCGCATCAGTGCATCTTTGACGGCCATACGACAATCCCAAATTGAACTTAGGGTATGTTGTTTGGCTAATCGCAAACATTCACTGCAGGCGGGCACAGCTAATGAAGGATGTGGTGTATGTGTGTGGGCAATATATTCGAAGTGTTGATTGCTCGGCTCGCCGCAAAACCAACAAGTATGGCGTTGGTCGAAGGGAATATCGATGAGCGGAATTGCAGACATCAAGGAATGAGTACCTCAGTCCTTGATGTCATCAATGGCATATTGAAGGGATTAAACTTCTTCAACATCAACCAAATCTTTTGCTAAAACAATTGGATCAAGCTCAAGGCAATCTTCATCAGTCTGCCAATCGACACCGATCAACACACCATCGTCGTTGAGATCAGACACCCAATATTCCAGAAATTCATCTAGTGAAATCGCAACGGGTTGGTAGTCGTGCCATTCGTCGCTGCAATGGGATTTTGCAGTGGCTTCACTTGACCACAATGGCATCACATCTGTGTCTTCAAATTCTGAAGAGTCACAAACGACCCAGCCTTCGCCAGTTTCATCCATTAGACCCCAAAGCGTCTGATGTTGTTTTACATTTTCGATAAAGCCAGCCAAAGCCGCATTGATTTCAGTCATGATAGGTCTCTTTGATGTGTGCTGTTAACTTACCCATTATACGGTAACATGCTGCGATACCAAGGGATTCTTTGTTAAGATTTTTCTTGTGTTGGATAACTGAGCAATAAGCCTGTGCCACAAGGTATTTATGGCGATAAGGATTGTGTTACGTGGCGCTATGGGTCAGGATTATTGGCAATGAAAAGCCTTGATGCAGTGTGCTTTGCTGACCAAGTGTGATTCAGATAGAGGCTTTCCATGGGGGAGAAACATGTCTTCTATGCCATTGGCCGTTAAAGGTTTTTTGTAATAGAACCGTTAACTCGTTATGCCAAGGCGAATATCCCTCTAGGGCAATGCCTTCTCGAAGAAGGAAGATTGTCGTGTTTAGCCACAGCAGTGTGAATACTTTGTCATTGTTGTGAAATCAAATATTGGAGTTGTTGATTTGATTAAAATTAAAGGGTTAACTTATCTGTTTGCGAGTATTGCCGCCTGTGTCAGCTTGAGTGCCTGTTCAAGCGTGCCAGCGGCTAGTGCCAGTTCCAACACTAGCGCAACTGCTAACGCAGTCAGTAGCAACGCCAGTGGCATAGCTGCTGAAGCCAATCAAATGTCTGATATTAATGCTAGCGTACAAGTAAATGCCGAGGCATTTCCGAGTTGTGTGGCTGGGCTACAAGCGCGGGCACGCTCTGAAGGGCAGTCAGAGGCGATGATTAACTCGACCATTGCAAATTTGAAATTTGTGCCGCGGGTGATTGAGCTTGATCAGCAACAACCCGAATTCAGCCAGACTTTCGATAATTATTTCAGTAAGCGCGCCACTGAATGGCGCGTTAATGAAGGCCGTCGCTTACTGAAAAAACACAGCGTTTTACTCAATCAACTAGCTAAAGAATATGGCGTGCCGCCACAATATATCTTGTCTTTTTGGGGGCTTGAAACTAATTACGGTTCCTATAAAGGCAAGATGTCGGTATTGAATTCGCTCGCGACTTTGGCCTGTGAGCCACGCCGTAGCAATTATTTCACCATAGAACTGATGCAAGCCTTAAAGCTGAAAGAAAAGTATCAGTTTGATGATGACACTATGGTGGGATCATGGGCTGGCGCCATGGGACACACGCAATTTATGCCGTCGGCCTATGCCAAATATGCCGTCGACGGTGACGGTGATGGTAAAGCCGATTTATGGAATAGCACCACTGACGCGCTGACTTCCGCCGCGAACTTTTTACAGCACTTAGGCTGGCAGCGAAATGAACGTTGGGGCCGTGAAGTTTTATTGCCAAAGGATTTTAGTTACAGCTATTTAGGTGCAAAGCAGCCCTTGGCCTTATCTGAGTGGGCTGCGCTCAATGTCACGCAAGCGAATGGTCAACCTTTGCCCGCCGTGGATATTCAAGCCGCGTTGTATTTGCCAGCAGGCCATACGGGGCCTGCCTTTTTAGGTTATGAAAACTTTAACGTGATTATGCGTTGGAATCGTTCTGAGTATTATGCCATCACAGTTGGGCATCTTGCCGATCGCATTAATGGGGGGTTACCTTTGACAGTGAGCCCGCCAGAACAGCCACGCTTAAGTCGCGAGCAAGTTAAGCAATTGCAAGCCAAACTGAACGAGGCTGGATTTGATGTGGGTAAGCCTGATGGCGTGTTAGGGCGTAACTCTGTGGCAGGGCTGCAAGCCTTTCAACGGAGCAAACAGATGATTGCCGATGGTTTCCCAAGCCCAGAGGTGTTTAGCGCTTTAGGACTATCACTGTAGTCACTGTAGTCACTGTAGCCAAAGAGCGCTCATTGCGGGTTTTGAGCGCTTTTAGGCCGGATAAAAAAGTGGAGTGAAAAGCGCAGTTTTGTTAAGCTCGGCCCACAATTGAAATCGAAGAAAATCAAAGGATATTCGATGAGCATTAAAGACGATATGGTTGTGCAGTTTAACTACACACTGCGTGATGAGAAAGGCGAAGTGATTGAGACGAACGAAGGTCGCGATCCGATTGCCTATTTACACGGTCATGACAACATGATGCCAGGCGTTGAAAACGCGATCAATGGTAAAGCCATAGGTGAAAAGTTCACTGTGACTTTGCCTGCTGCCGAAACCTACGGTGAGCGCGTAGCGGATGCTGATGCGCACCAACGTGTGTCGGTTAAGCATTTATTGGGCGCGACTGTGTGGAAACCGGGTATGACGGCTGTGGTCAATACTGACCAAGGTCAACGCCAAGTGACTATCGTTAAAGTGGGTAAGTTTATGGCGACTGTGGATGTAAACCATCCATTAGCCGGCCGTGAACTGACCTTTGATATCGAAGTCGTGGGTGCCCGTGACGCGAGTGATGAAGAAATCGCCCATGGTCACGCCCATGGCGCCGGTGGTCATCACCACTAATCTTTAGGCTTCGAACTGGGCTTCTATCTGACTTAATGTGAGTGGAGTATCAGTTCAGAATAAGTTGAATGAGTCGAGGCAGAAGATTGAATAGCAAAAGCCCAAACCTAGGTTTGGGCTTTTTTGTTTTA
>NZ_JAMTCC010000050.1:0-28591 GCF_025370265.1 Shewanella septentrionalis
AACAAATTAGGCATTTTTTATGATTCCGAATGTTTTAGGATTGTTTGGTTTCCACGCCAAACATTGCGGATCACTCTAAATGAAATGATCGCAAAGATCAACGATCTTTCATTTCATTGAATTTTAGGTACAAAAAAGCCGACCCATTCGGTAAGTCGGCTTTTTTGTCGAATGCTATATAGTTAGATTGGAGGTCTAACACATTCTACTTTTGAAAAAATACACTATAAAACGTAAATTTTATAGTAGCGTGCTTTATAGCGCACTCTCACGAATCAAAAGATAGTTAAATTATACTAAAAAATGATCCTAATGCCACTTTTCTTTTCTTTTCTTTTTAATTACTAAAATGAAACCGAAGAATACCAAAAAACATGGCCAATCACTTGAATGTTGTTTATTTCGTCATTTACATATACCTCAGTAGGATATGCTGGATTTGCACTTTGTACATGTAATTCGTTCGGGAAACGACTCAAAAGCTTAACTCTTAGCAAATCTCCCTGTCGAATAACATACATTTTCCCATCCCTTATTGCTGTATCTGCCTGATTTACAGCTACTACAGAGCCGTCAAGTAAAATCGGATTCATAGAATTTCCTGATGCCACAAAACAACAGATCTCATTTAAATTTGATTGTAATTTTATTGCACACCTAGGAACAGGGAATAGCAACGAGGATGTTTCATTTGTGATACACCCATAACCAGCAGCTACCTTAACTCCAGCAAAGAATGGAACCATAAATGCAGCATAAGCTGATGAATCCGCCGCATTTTTCCCAGTCAACAACCACTCTTCATTTACATTAAGCACTTTACACAAATCCGATAAAATTGACGAACTTGGTTTATTTATTCCCCTCTCCCACTGAGATATTGCTGTTTTAGATAAAAGCAGACGATCAGCTAAACATTGCTGCGTTAGCTTTGACATTTTTCGGCGTTCTTTAATTCTTTTATGAATATCTGTCATGTTTCAATTTTATCAAATACAACAAAATCCGCAGTTCACATAGCTACGACTTATAATTACTTTTTACTTCACTTTGCTTTACACTCTTATTTTGTTGCTTTATCATCCATCCCATGATCATCCATACAGTGCTTCCAGCGAGTCCACATGTCGCAAACCAAGAAAAAAACAACGGTCTCTATCAACTTAGAAATGAGTGCAGAAACCAATCAAGGCTTGACGTTGGCGGCAAAAGCAGCAAATCGCAGCAAGCACATAGAAGCTGCGCTTCGACTTGCAGACCACATTAGACGCTTTGAACATGTTGGGGGTTATGAAGAAGCTGCCCCTAGGAAGTAAAAAAATTTCTCTGTGCATATCCAGATTCTGGATAAGCACGATGTACAGGCTATATGCCGCGCTCTTTAACAATTTGGAACAACACTTTTAAACCACATTAACCTCGTATAAAGGAGGTTAATGTTTTTAAAGGGGGTATCGCTATGCCTCTTTTGAAAACATTAACGACGGGCAATTTCGCTCATTTCACAAGGAAAAATGATGAACTTTTCATTACTCAAAACAAAAGCAAAACAATTTATGTGCTTTGGCGCAATGGCATTATCCGCGCCAGCGATGGCCGCAGGCGGTTTGGATGAAGCGACAAGCGCAGTCCAAACCTTCCAAATTTGGCTCTACGGCTTTCTTGGTGTCGGTGTACTGGTTTATATGGTGTATCAAATCATTTTAGCCATGCTTGAAAAGCAGACTTGGGGTGACGTGTTTATTGCTGTCGGCAAGGTCGCAGCGGCTGGCGGCTCGATAGTGCTAGCATCGTGGGCATGGTCAATCTGGGGAAGTTAATCTCAAATGCCTAAAGAGACGCAGGAATACGCTAGCTATAACGTGCTAGCCAGAAAGCCCCTGATTGCTGGGGTTCCTATCATTACGCTGCTCGTGTTCCTGTGTCTAATGCTAGTCACAGGCTTTGGCGGCGTTATTTTATTGGGTGTGGGCGCAGGGTTGGTTTTCCCAACTATCCTCGCGTTCGCTTTGTTTTGTGTACGTATTGCGTGCATGGACGACTCACGGGCAATGGATGGAGTGTGGTGGAATGTAAAAGGCGCGTTAACGCGTGTTCAGTGCAAATCGCTAATCACTTCATTCACATCTACAGACCACAGCGCAATTCGGAGAAAACAACATGTCCGTGACTGGTTTAAAAACAATTCAAATCGTTGATAGGCTGCCCAAATACGGGCACCCGATTAACCGCACGATGATTGCACTTGATGATGGTCGCCTTATGGCGACCTTATTATTAAAGGGAATGCCGTTTGAGTCAGCTAAAGATCCCGTACTGGATAATGCCTTTAACACCGTTAAAGGGCTACTGAATCAGTTAGCCAAGTTACACGGCGGCAATCTTGGCGTGTGGACGCATATCGTTAAGCGCAAAACCACATTAGATACCGCGTATCAATTTGATTCGCCGTTCATGCAGGCGTTTTCTGACAAATACATTGCATCATTTGCGGGAAAACGCTTTTTTAAAACAGAGTATTACCTGACGTTTGTTTTGAAATACAAAAACTCGCTAGGCGAAGGAGAAAGCGAGCTTGAAGACTTGCTCAAAATCGCAAAATCCGTATTAAAGCAATTTTCATGCGCCATTTTGAGCATTGAAGATGACGGTAAACGCTGTGAAAACATTGAGTTTTTGAGTTTCTTACTCAACAACAATCAGCGTGAAATACCCCTGACAAGTAACAAAGTGGTGGAGGCAATAGGTCATTCTGACTGGCACTTTGGTTATGACATGTTAGAAATCCGTAATGCGGAAGCAAACACCTCAAAGTACGCCACGTTCTTCGAACTTGATGGTTTCCCACTCACGACCAAAAACGGCATGTGGGATTTTTTACTGACACAACAGTCTGAGTTCATTGTCACTCAGTCGATGATTTTGATGAAATCAATGGAGTCCCTAAAACTCATCGACAAACAGGCGAACTTGGTCGCCTCTGGCGACAACGCAGAGCACGAACTAGCGGAGCTGGCCGCTGCTCGCGATTATGTGGCAACGGGTGAAATCAGCTTTGGTGATTATCATTTGTCCTTAGCCGTGTTTGCCGATTCACAAGCGGAGGCACTTCAAGAAGGTGCAGACCTCAGCGCCGAGTTTATGTCGCGAGGAACCACACTCAAACGCGCCAACCTCAAATCGCAATTCACCTTTCTGAGTACGTTACCCGCCTCCACGCAGCGGGTCATGCCAAGCCCCCGAACAACGACCAATCTTGCCTGTACTTTCTCGCTACACAACTATTCCGAAGGCAAAAAAACAGGCAACCCCATCGGGGACGGTAACGCAGTCATGCCGTTAAAAACCGTTTCAGATACGCTTTATTACCTTAATTGCCACGCCTCAGACCCCCTGAAAAATGTACATGGTCAAAAACTCGCAGGGCACACTATGTTACTGGGTGCATCGGGCGCGGGGAAAACAACCCTAGAGGGCACTTTGGCAGGCTACCTAACCCGCTTTAACCCGCAAATGTTCACCATTGATTACAACCGTTCAACAGAGTTATTTATGCGCGCATTTGGGGCGCAATACTTTGTCATTCGGGAAGGTATCAACACTGGGCTTAATCCGTTTCAGCTTGATGACTCGCCAGCGCTGCGCAGCTTTTTAAACCGCCTCGTGTGTCGATTGACGGCTGACAATGACGGCAACGTAACAGACCTAGAAGAAGCCGAAATCAAAAACGGTATTGATACCGTGATGCGCCTTGATACTGAAAAACGCGGATTAAGTCTGTTATTGCAATCTATCCAGTTGCCAATATTGCGCTCGCGCCTTGGCAAATGGTGCAGAAGTGCAAACGGCCAATTCGCATGGTGCCTCGATGCGCCAATCAATTCATTTAACCCTGCAACAATGGACAGAGTAGGCTTTGACTCAACCATGCTACTGACAGCGGATGCAAGCGGTAAAGGCCACCCCGCCAGCGAGCCAGTCCTCGCGGTGCTGTTCTACCTCAAGTCCTTGATGCAAAAAGAAGGGCGCTTGATGCTGACCATTGTTGAAGAATTTTGGATGCCAGCAAACTATCCGTTAACGCAAGCATTAATGAAGGGCATCCTAAAAGCGGGGCGTCTGAAAAATGAGTTTATGATTTTAAGCTCTCAATCGCCAGAGGATGCGATTAACTGCGAAATATTCGCGGCCATTGTCCAGCAAACCGCAACAAAATTGTATTTACCAAACCCTGATTCGTCTTTTGATGAATACAAGAAGTGCAACGTAACGGAAAAAGAGTTCGCATTACTACAAGCGCTTAGCAAGGACTCACGCACGTTCCTAGTAAAGCAATCAAACAATAGCTGCTTTGCCAAGTTTGATTTACATGGCTTTGACGACTTTATCCCCATTATTTCGGGTGATGATGCCGTCATTGCATTATGTGAAAAAATACGTGCAGAAGTCGGTGACAACCCCGACGACTGGATACCCGTCATGCAAGCTCATTTCAGAAAAACAAAAGAGGAACATTAACGTGAAAAAAATACTATTAATCGGCTGTCTCACTGCGCCCTTTGCCGCAAATGCGGGTATCCCCGTTATTGATATTGGCTCCCTGACGCAAATGATTACCGAGGGGGCAATAAGAGCTAATGAGTTCAAAGAAAACATTCTTGAAGCTCGCAACCGCCTCAATCAAATGAAACAACAGGGCACCCATTACAAGGATATGGTGGACGGTCACTTTGATGTAGAAAAGGTACTCAATGACCCGAACGCCAATAAATTCATGGCGTTAAGCGATTGGAAAAAAATCTACGATGACGTAGAGGATATTGCCGAGTTAAGGGAGGAATTTTACTTATTTTCAGACGATCCCAAGAAACAAAAAATCTATGATGATAAGTTGCGCCAGTACAGCGCACAAAAAAGGTTTTATAATTCGTCAGTTGCACGCAACAAAAAAATGACCGACCTCTTAAACGAATTTGCCACGGCAACCACGCCAGCAAAAAAAGAGGACATTGCAAATAGCCTTCGCTTTGAGCAAACACAATTGCAAAACGATGCGCAAATGATGGCATCACTAAATAGCTTGATGGAACAGCAACGGCGATTTGAAGTAGCCGCTGCCGCAGAAGAAAAAATGCGTAAGTGGAACAACGAAGGTTTCCCGCGCAGTCAATAATCAATTAAAAAGGACGTAACAATGAAAGTCAGTATTTTAGCAGTCGCGTTAGTGGTGAGTTTATCGGGCTGTGCTGGATTTATGGCATACAAAGACGGCACGTACATTTCACCAGAAGTCGAAAAGACGCTGATTGTGGGTAAAACGACCACAGAGGACGTCAAAAACGCCTTTGGCGCACCAAGCGATATGAAGCAAGTCGGTGACTTGACGATATACAGCTACAACTACACCGAGATTAACCATATCGCCCCCAACAAAAACGAAAAAGTCGTCTTAGAGTTCAAAAAAGACGGCACGTTAAAACGCATCACTCGCGGCAAAGGCACTGCAACCACGGCATCAAACCCATTACTACGAGGCTTTAACTAATGATGAAGAAAACACTCGGATTAATGGGTTTAATCGGTTTACTCAGTGCTTGTAGTCCATCAGAGCCCACGCTTGAGGTCAGTCACTACAAGGCCAACGATGCAGAGCGAGAAACCAAGCTAGCATGGTGCAATGAAAGTGCTGACCGCAAAGACACGGTTAATTGCAAAAATGCCGAAGCGGCAAGGAGATTGCTTGTTAAAGAAGCCGCTGAAGAAAAAATGAGAAAATATAGCAACGAAGGTATTCCGCGCAAATAACTAAGGAGTCGTGATGTTTGAGACGTTATTTACTTTTATAGATAATATCGTCACAAGAAACATAGGCTCAATGGTTGGCGTGTTTACGTCAACCATTACCCCGCTTCTCGGTGCCTGTGTGATTTTGTACGCTATTTACCTCGCTTACCAATCCTTGTACGACCAACAAAACCTCCTTGTCATGGAATCAATGAAATTCATTGGTAGCTTGGCGGCGGTGACCTTTATCGCCCTCAACACCCAATGGTATTTAACGAATATCGTGCCTGCGGTGCTCGGCTCAGGAGATCAAATCGCCCAAGCATTATTAGGAAGTGCATCAGGGGGCGGCGCGGGATCGCTGCAAGTCATGTTTGATAATATGATTACCACCTATAACGATATTTGGGATCAGATGAGTATAGATTTGTGGGAACCAAAAACTTGGCTAACTGCAATCCAAGAAATTTCATTTCTGATTTTAAACTTCATTGGCTGCATCCCTTTTTTAGCGGTATCGACAGCGTATTTATTGGTCGCAAAAGTCATGGTGGGCTTTCTACTTATCATCGGGCCATTGTTTATCATGCTGGCGTTCTTCCCGTCCACACGCTCGTTCTTCCAAGCATGGACAGGCCAATGCTTTAACTACACGCTGTTATCGATCATGTATCCATTAGCATTTACGATTTTCACGCAAGTGCTACAGGTGACCATTTTTGAGAGCAATTTAAATATCTTTACCTTTGTGATGTCAGCAATCATCTATTTCGCATTAATCCTACTTTCAGTTCAAATCCCCACGTTCTGCTCAACCTTGAGCGGCGGCATAGGAATCAACGGCTTGGTAGGCGGTGCAATGGGCGCTATGGGCGGCTTAGGTCGCACGATGAAGGGAGCAGGTACAGGCAGCGCGATGGGTGCAAAAGCGGGTTACAAAGGCGCTAAAGCCGCAGGACAATGGGCAATGAATCTCAGAAAAGGCACCATTAAGCCTGGTTAATTGGTGATAGCTTTTTGCTTTCGTGCTGAGGGCTTGCCCGAGCCTCGATAGCGAAAATCTATCCCGCTGCAATGCAGCGCCAATTCATTTCGAATACTTCAAATATTTAAAATACTTAAATCACCTTGCCAGCAAAGGATAAAACTATGTCTGGACGATTAACTATACGAAACGTGAAAATTGAAATAATCGATGCGCTAAAGGAACGCGCTACACTAAACGAACGATCAACTGAGGCAGAGGCAAGGTACGCATTAGCGATGTGGACAGGCATAAGCGCTTATCCCGATAGCACAACCCGTCACAATATTAATCCGCGATTAACACTGCTAAAGAAAATGAATCCAATCCTCGCTGAAGAAATCATGTCCAGTCAAGGCGCAGAAGCGCTTGGGTGTCCAAAAGGATCAACAGTCGCTAACTGGTTCGCGGGCAAAGAAGAACCCACATTTAAACAGCTAGATCAATTAGCTGCTTACTTTAGTGTTGACCCGAACTGGCTAAAGCATGGGGACGAATCACACATTTCAAATACTTCAAATACTTTAAATACTTCAAATAATTAAAATACTTAAATCACTTCTGACTTTCTCAACGTCACTCTTTTCGCTAGGACACATTATGAAAACCTTCTTTTTCCTTATCGTTGCGATAGGGCTAACCGCTTGCTCGTCAAATCCACCGCCGCCCCCTGAACCTACGGGGCGATATATGCCCGTTAACCCTGACGAGGTGAACATTAACGACTTGAAGTAGCCCTTTAAACCCCATTTGAAATGGTGACATTTTCAACCCCTTCCTTGCTTTAACTCAGAGATACCCCCAATGGAAAACACTATTGATAGTGCGCTTGAAGACAACAAGCGCAGCGCGTCAACGCGCCCGTCTACGGACGATAACAAAGCCACTGACAATTATTTAGCGCAAATGCGCGGCTTTGAAGAAGACCGCATTAACCTTGCAAAACAATCAGCCAAAACGGCGTGGAAAGTGGCAACGGGATTCGGTGTCGTGGCGCTTGCAGCCGTGGCAGCCGTAGCAATGATGATGCCCCTTAAGCAAGTTGAGCCGTATTTGTTACGGGTAGACAACGCGACGGGTCACACTGAAATGGTCAGGCCGCTTGCAGACGCAAAGAGCATCACTTACGGCGAAGTATTGGATAAATACTGGCTTAATCGTTTCATCATTGAGCGTAACGGCTACGAATGGGAAACGGTACAAAACAGTTACAACAGCGTGAAGCTAATGAGTAACCGCCAAGTGTTCGGGGCTTATTCTGGCTATATCACAGGTGCCAATTCACCCGCTAAAACATTCGGCGAAAACAAAGTAATCAAAATCAATGTGCAGGGCATCGCGTTTTTACCTGCCACCTCGAAAGAGCAAACGCTGGCACAGGTGCGCTTTACGCGCATTGTTGAAAACAGTGAGGGCGTGGAGGCCATAGGTTCACAGCCTACAACATGGACAGCCACGGTCACATTTGACTACAACGGCAACGTAAAAACCGAAAAAGAGCGCCGCATTAACCCGCTTGGTTTTCGCGTAACGTCTTATCGCGAAGACAGGAATTTAACCAAATGATGAAAAAAAAGCTTATCTGGTTAGCACTTACGTGTAGCGTCCCTGCAGGCGTTGCCACTGCCGCCATTAACCCCTCGCCGCAGTCTTATGACTCGCGCATTACGCTGACGAAATATAACCCTGAGAACGTGATTAAGGTGCAAACCAAAATCGGCGTTTCAACACTCATCCAGTTTGAGCAAGGAGAGCACATTTCCGCGCCAGAGGCGGGGATGGGCATCGGGGATGCGCAAGCATGGGGAATTGATGTACGGGGTAACAATATTTTCTTAAAGCCCATTGCGAAAAAGCCTGACACCAATTTGATTATCACGACCAGCAAAGGCCGCACTTACTCGTTTCAACTCGAAACCAGTGATTACCCGCACTATATCGTCAAGCTGGCCTATGACAAGCCCAAAACCAGTAACGACAAAAAGCCAGATATTCCCTGCTTTGATGGGGTGGCTAATTTCAGATATGGCAAGTGGGGCGATAACGCCTTAGCCCCGTCTCACATGTGGGATGACGGTCGCTTTACCTGTTTGAAGTTCGCTAAAAATGCGGAGTTGCCCGTGGCTTACCAAGTGGCCGCAGACGGCAGTGAGTCATTGATTAACTATCACATAGAAAAGGACACCATGATTTTGCAGGGCATTTCAAAAGAGTTTCGCTTACGCCTTGGTAAGCAGGTGTTAGGGCTGCGCTCTGACGATGCACTATCAAGTGGTTACAACAGCAAAGCGACCAGCTTAGATGCCACGCGAGGGCTGAAATATGACTGATTTTAAAAATGTGGCCGACACCCAACAGGACAGAGCAGGGCTGAATGTCGGAGGCGCACTATCAAAAGGGAAAAAAATTTTGATGTTAATAGGGATATTAATGGCGGTATTGGTAGGCACTGCCGCACTGCTCATGGCGTATTTCAATGCGACAGAGCCAGAGGCAGTGATTGAAATCGCGCCCGATGAAAGTCATTACACCGCAGGACTAGAGGCGAACAATCTTGATGGTGAAAAGGTGTTTGCGGCATTGGCGCTTGAGGCTGAACAGAAGAAACAAGCCGAAGCCTCAAGGCTTGCCAAAGCAGAAGCGGCCAGAAAAAAAGCCGAAGAAGAAGCTAACGCGAAACCTCACACCGTCACCCGCACGACCGATACGCCTCCACCGCCCCCTCAACCCAAGCCCGTAGTGACAAGAAGCGGTAGTAACAACAACTCAGGCGGCAACAAAAACGCCCCGCCCACGCCAGAGCAGCGCAAACTCAGTGGCTCAGTGATGGTTAACTATGCAGGCGAAAAAGCCGCAGGTACGCCAAAGCGTGAGTACGATAACCGCTTTAATGCTTCCTCTTTTGCTGACGGTTCGGTCGCACTCAGGAAAGCCGGTGCGTTGGATTTCTTGCTTATCCATGGCACCGCTATTCCGTGTGCGCTGTATACGCAAATCATTTCAGACTATGAAGGATTCGTAACGTGCCGCGTAACGCAAGACATTTACAGCGCCAACGGCGCGGCCTTATTAGTTGAGCGCGGCTCAATGGTGAGCGGCACGCAAAAGGTCGCTATGGAGTTAGGCAAAGCGCGGATTTTCACTAACTGGGCAGATATTGAAACACCTAAAGGCGTGTCTATTCGGATTGACTCACTCGGCACGGGCGCACTGGGTGCATCGGGTCACGAAGCATGGGTTGATAATCATTTTGCTGAGCGTTTCGGCGGTGCGATTTTACTCAGCTTTGTCGATGATGCGCTGGGCGCATTAAGCGCGAGCGCCAGCAAAGACAGTGAAGTCCAGTTTGACAACTCCACCAAAAACGCCAGTGATATGGCCTCTAAAGCACTGGAGGCGAGCATTAACATTGCCCCCACGGGTTACTCCTACATTGGACAGCGCATCAATATCTTGATTGCTCGCGATATCGATATGTCGTCTGTTTATCAGTTTGAGGACGCGGCAAATGAATAGTCATTTGTTTGATGCGTCAACCACGGTGCGCGATCAACTCGCGCTCGCAGGCTTGCAACCCATTCTTGACCTTCAAGGATTGACGGAAGTTGCGATTAACAACCCCTTTCAAGTCTGGTTTGACCGTGGTAACGGATGGGAAACGCAGCCTTTACCTAACTTGAGTTTTGCACTGTGCATGGAGTTAGCGAAATCGTTAGCAGTGTATGCGGGATTAACCGTCCCGCTCGATGCCAGTAACCCAATTGCCTCAGTGATATTGCCAGACGGCGAGCGAGGGCAAGTCGCGGTGCCTCCCGCGACAGAGGCGGGGATTGTGAGCATGACATTTCGAAAGCCGTCCACGGCGCGGTTTTCGTTAGAAGATTATGCTAACTCTGGCCGCTTTGATAACTACACCGCCATGCAAACGGGCAAGGTAGCGTTAACCGCCTCTCAAGCCGAACTGCTACGACTTAAAGCCACGGGCGACATGGTGAACTTTTTTAAAGTCGCGGTGCAGACTAACAAAAACATTTTGTTAGTGGGCGGGACAGGCAGCGGCAAGACCACGGTGATGAAAGCCATGGTTGACCAGTATCTACCGCAAAAGCGCCTTTTCACCATTGAAGATGTGCATGAACTGGACTTGCCGCACCACCCTAACCACTTGCACTTGTTTTATAAGAAGGGCGGCTTGAGTCCAATGGAAATCATTGAAGCCTCAATGCGCATGAAGCCCGACCACATTTTATTGGCCGAACTGCGCGGTGATGAAGCATGGACGTACTTAGAAATGCTTAACACGGGTCACGAGGGGTCAATCACCTCCATTCACGCCAACGATTGCCGCAGCACTCCCGCACGACTGGCAGGGTTGGTCAAACAATCTGAGGTAGGGCAAGGACTGGAATACAGCCATATTTTGCGCACCATCAACACCAGTATCGACATTATCGCGTTTTACAAGCACACACACCTTACTGAGCTGTACTTTGAACCCGCGCTAAAAAATCGCTTAATGAGTGAGGTGTAAGGAGAAAGTCAATGGCATTAACCGCCAAGAAAAAAATAGGAATGGGGGTCATATTCATTATCTTCACCCTCGTATTTATGGTGTTGGGGCAGCTTGCAGGGGCTGCCCTTTTTTTTAACCTAACAAGTATCCCGCTTGAACACTTGAGACTTGATTCACTTGTCACTAACTGGCAAGCCTATCAAGATGACACCGCCCTAACGCCTTATTTACAAGGCGCACTCGCGATAAGTGTTTTAGTCAGTTTACTTCCCCTTGGCATGACAATAGCAATCGCTATCGCCATGCAAGAAAAGGAAGAAATTCACGGTAGCGCCCGCTTTGCAAACGATATGGAGCTGGCAAAATCGGGCTTATTCCCCCTTAAACGCAAGTATCCTACTTTGCTCCTGGGCAAGATGCCCAAGGGGCGATTTAAGGGGAAGTTTGTCGAGCTAGACGGTCAAACCTTTGTCGGTGTATCCGCCCCCACGGGCGCAGGTAAAGGGGTCGGGATTGTACTGCCGAACATGGTGAATTATTCGGGTTCAGTGGTGAACACGGATATCAAACTGGAAAACTTCTTTAAAACCGCAGGTTATCGCCAGTCGCAAGGGCAAGAAGTTTTCTTGTTTGCCCCTGACGGTTACGCGACAAGCGAAGCTGACCGCCAAAAAGGTATTTTACGCTCACACCGCTGGAACCCCTTCCACTACGTTAGGCGAAACGCGGATTACCGTGTAGGCGATTTGCTCATTCTGTCTAACTCGCTTTATCCCCTCACTGGGGACGGCAAAGCGGATATTTGGCCTGCTAGTTCTGGCAAGCTGTTTCTCGGCTTGTCACTGTGGATGCTGGACACGGAAAAAGTAACCAACAACACCCCAACACTGCCCTATTTACTGTCGCTCGTGGGGGTTGAGGGCGGATTAGGCGCATGGATGAAGCGAGAAATCGCCCAAGACTACATTAGCGCAGATTGCGCAAGGGAGTTTAATACGTTCCTAAGCTTCCCTGACGAAACCCAAGGCTCTATTTTAGCGAACTTCAACGCCCCGCTAGCGATATACAGCGATCAACTGGTCGCCAAAGCCGTCAGCGGTAACGATTTTGATTTTCGCGACGTGCGCAGAAAAGGCATGACAATTTATGTCGGGGTGATGCCCCCGAATAAATCCCGCTTCCAAGGCTTGCTGAATTTGTTCTTTGAGCAGTTGATTAACGAAAACACCCGCGTCATTCCAGAGCTTGACCCCACGCTGACGCATCAATGCTTATTGCTACTGGACGAGTTTCCCGCCCTTGGACGCGTGAACCAAATTAAAGAAAGTATCGGTTTTACCCGTCAGTACAACTTGCGTTACATGTTTATCTATCAAGATATTTCACAGCTTGAAGATAAGCATTTGTACGGCAAAGAGGGTGCGAAAAACATCACCGCTAACCTTGTGGCAGAGGTCATTTACCCGCCTAAATCGGTCACAGAGCGAGTCAAGCAAATATCGGAAACGCTGGGCACCAAAACGGTGAAGGTACAAGGCGAGTCTATCAGTCGCGGTAAACATATGAGCCGTGGGCGCAGCACATCACTACAACGCCGTCCGTTAATGCTCCCTGACGAAATAGTCGCATTAAGCGCTGAGAAACACCCCACTGTCGATATCAGTTTAAAAACGCTGCTACTCAAGGAAAACCAACGCGCGTTTATCATGGACAAAATCATTTATTTTGAAGAGCCAGAGTTTAACGCGAGGGTCGAATACTCAAAAGCAAACGTCCCCACCATCCCCCTTCTGTAAAAATAAGCCTAAAGGAAAACACCAATGAAACAGTTATTACTCATGGCCGCGCTTGCCAGCCTTTCCACATCGGCACTGGCAACCGACACCATCCCGCTCAGCCCAGACTACCGCAAAGACGATATGGTTTGGATAGGGGCGGATATTGGCAAGGCCAGTATCGACACCAACACCGCCGATGACGGCTATCACGGCCAAGTCAAACTCGGTTACGACATCAACCAATATGCGGCCATTTATGGCGGTATAGGGGGCATTTCGGTCATAGACGGTGAAAATATTTCATTCGCTCAAATGGGTGTAAAACTCACCAAACCCCTAACTGAACGCCTTAGCCTTTACGCTACGCTTGGCGGCGTCAGCGCATTAAGCGGTGACGTTTCTCAGCAACTCAAAGGCAACTTAGGCATTGGGGCGAGTTATGCAATTACCCCGCGAGTATCAACGCAACTTGGTATCGACCTAAAAAAAGGGATTGCTATCAATTCATTTGAAAACACGGACGTCAATACACTGTATTGGGGGCTGACCTATCATTTTGACCGTCCCGATACATCGAGGAAGGTCATTCAACAGGTCAACATCATTCGTTAACCAAGGCTAGCACCACCAAACCCCTTCTAAACAGGCGCAGTATTGCGCCTTTTCATATTGAGACAATCCATGAAAAAAATCACCGCTCCTTTTTTGGCGCTGGCGCTGCTTGCGCCTGCAATCCTCCCCTCAACCGCCTTTGCCGTTGACGAACGCGCGTGTTCAATTTGGCTGTGCTTGCCGATGGGCTTCCCCAGCGGCTGCTCAGATGCAAAATCGGCTTTTGTTGAGCGCATCAAAAAATTCAAGCCTCCGCTACCCGATCTTGTATCGTGCATGATTTCTAGCCCTGACATTCCCACGGCAGACGACACGCAAATGGACGCTAAAACGGGCATTGCTGCTTATGTCCCTGCACACATGGAATGCACCGATTGGGACACGAACAATGACGGCCACAAATACTGCCGCCAAGAAGAATTTATCCCTACCTACATCGCGAAAGATACCTCATGTGACACGGACGACTACGGCAAACGCACACCTATAGGCTGCGAATCAACCATTAATTATGTGCAAACTCTGATGAACGGCCAGCCCTACGGCGACATCTACTATTACGACCGCAACGGCAACGCTTACAGCCAATAAGGAACAATATCATGCGCGTATTTTTTGCAGAAAAGCCCTCACTCGCCCAAGCCATTTTTGAAGGCTTAGGCGGTAATCCCAATGCAAAAATGACCAACGGTTACTTTGAGATTGGCGACAACAAAGTGACATCCTGTTTTGGTCACATGCTCGAACTGTTCGATCCCGAAGATTACGATGAAAACCTTCAAAAATGGTCAATGGATGACTTGCCGATTAAGGCAGTCTATCCGCCAAAGCTCAAACCCAAAGAAGACGCTAAACAACGCTTAGACGTCATTTTTTCATTGATTAAACAGGCGGATGAAATCGTCCACGCGGGGGACGCTGACGAAGAAGGACAGCTTTTAGTTGACGAGATTTTGCTGTACGCCAATAACACTAAGCCCGTGAAACGGGTATTGATTGCGGACTTGAACTTAAAGCCAGTACAAAAAGCCTTAGCTAACTTGAAACCCAATAGTGAGTTTGAGCACTTAGGCCACAGTGCGCTAGCGCGTTCCATTGGCGATCAAGTATTCGGCTACAACCTGACAAGGGGCTTTACCCTGCAAGGCCGTAAACAGGGCTTTGATGGCGTACTAAACGTGGGACGGGTACAAAGCGCAGTGCTCGGACTGATTAACAGCCGAACGCTGGCAAACCAAAGCCACATTGAGAGCTTTTATTACGATGCAATGGTGAGTCTAAGCAGTGATGCAGGCGCACTCAAGGCCAAATACCAACCCTCTGATAGTGATATTGTGGACGAGAAAAACCGCATTATTGACGAAGCTAACGCAAAGCGGGTACAGCAAGATTGCGAGCAACAAAGCGCTATCATCAAAGAACTGAGCACCAAGCAGGAAAGCAAGGCCGCGCCGCAGCCGTATAACCTGTCAACACTACAACAAACCTGCGCGAAAAAATGGGGTTACAGCGCTGACGAAACACTAGAAACAGTGCAAAGCCTGTACGAAACCCACAAACTCACCACGTACCCCCGCGCTGATTGCCGCTTTTTGTCAGATGAACATTTAGCCGGTGCGAGAGACATTTTCTCCGCAATTGCGGACACCATGCCGAAATACACTCAATCAGTACAAGACGCCGATTTAAGCCTTGTTCACAAAGCGTTTAACACTGAAAAAATCACCGCTCACCACGCGATTATCCCTACGGAAAAATCAGGGGCAAACATTACCCTGACGCCTAAAGAGAAAAACATCTACGAGCTGATAGCCACCAGTTTCATAGCGCTGTTTTATGCCGATTCAGTCAGAGACAAAACCCGCGCAGTGATTGAGTGCAACGGACGTGAATTTGTCGCAACGCAAAGTGTGTTGCAGTCGCAAGGCTGGGAAACGCTATTTAAGGGCGAAATTGAAACTGACCAGCCGATTGAAGGGGCGGACTTGGCCAACATGAAAAAAGGCCAAACATTAACCTGTGGCAATGTCAGCATTGACAAGAAAAAAAACACCCCGCCCAAGTATTTTGTTGAATCTTCACTACTGGCGGCCATGACTCGCGCCGCTAAATTCATAGAAGATCCTGAACTCAGAAAAGCCCTTGAAGCGAAGGATAAAAACAACGCGGCTGAATCGGGCTCTATCGGCACCGAAGCAACACGGGCAGGGATTTTAACTAAGCTGGCTGAGAACATAGGCTTAGTCAGTATCGAGGAAGAAAAGGGCTACAAAGAAAAGGTTTGGAAAACCACCCAGCAAGGGCAAGAGTTTTGCGCGGTGCTGCCTAAAGAAATCATCGCCCCTGATACGTCAGCGATTTGGTCACAACAACAAGTCTTAATCAGAGAGGGCAAGCTAACGGTTAAGGAGTTTGTCAGTTCTTTAGACGACTATCTCGAAAAACAGATTGCGGCGCTAAAGACCAACGGCATCACCATCACCCCCAACATGACGCTGTGCCCGATATGCAAAAAAGGTTACTTGGGTAAACGCAAGGGCACCAATGGCGTATTTTGGGGCTGTAACAATCACCCTGAGTGCAAAACAGCGTATCCAGACAATGACGGCAAGCCTAACTTGACCGTGAAACCTAAGCGCCCGTTAACGGTGTCGAATCACAAGTGCCCGAATTGTGAAAAAGGACTTATTCGAAGGAAACGAACCAAGTTAATCAAAGGCAAGGTCAGCTACTTTTGGTCATGTTCGGGTTATCCAGACTGCACCATAACGATGCTAGACCGCGCAGGCAAGCCGCACTTTGAGAGTGCGCGAATGGCCGACAAAACAACCACAGAAACAGCCGAAAGTGAGGATTAATTATGTTTATCAAACTCTGCAATATCGGACAAGACGCAGTACCGCGCTACACCCCAAACGGCAAAGCCGTTACCGCTATTTCATGCGCCTATAGCGTGGGCTATGGCGCCAACAAAAAAACGCAGTGGATAGAAGCTGAACTCTGGGGAGATCGAGGCGAAACGCTCGCACCAAAACTCACCAAAGGTCGCAGAATATTACTGACGGCGGATGATGTGACGATTGACACATTCCCAAAAGCGGACGGAACCGAAGGGTTCAAGCTGAAATGCCGTGTGATGGATATCGAGCTATTAAGCAAAGCGGAAGAAACTAGCCCAGCCGCTTAATTCCGCCACTTGTGAGCGCTTTTCAACAGAAAGGCGCACACCCTCATTCATGGTGACTCACATGCAATATGCCATCTTGAAAGCCTCCGATGACTATCAATATTTGATTGATGCAAACGAACTCCACGCATTGACGCAGGGGTTAGCCAATCTCAACGACACCCCGCCAGAAGCTGACGCAGACAAAGAAATGCCGTTACAGCTTGTCTATGGCAGATACAAACCACAGCCATTTTTCGATTTTCCAAAAAGTGAGATTAAGCGCCACATGACTGAGGCGGTGAATCGTTGGTTAATTCACCTCGACAAATGCAACACCATTTACCTTGGTATTGAGGAGATGGAAATCATTGACGTTACGCTCACAGCCTCGTGCGGCCACTGTCCAAAGCCACATATTACGGCCGATATTGCATTTGCGGCATTGGTGCGAGTGCCAGAGAACTTGACGCTGGGAAACGGCAAGAGCCAAGCAAAAACGGCCTTTTTGAAATGGTTTGATGTCGATCCATTAACGACTGTGATTAACCGCAAAGGGCTTTTTTCATTAATTTTGCAGGAAAAGCGCGTGCATCAACCACTATCAACTGACAACTGGAAGCAATTCATTGACTACAAACGGGCGGTAAAATATGCGCAACGATTTGGCTAAATCGGACAAGGAGCTTAACTTGCGGTAGAATATGCGCGGGTGCTCTTGGCTGTTTGGCAAGAGCATAGATTTGCAAAGGCCAGATAGACGAAAGCCCCGTAGTTAATCCATTAACCAACGAGGCTGCCGATGTATCTCTCAATGCAGATAGTAGTCTCTTTACTTTTAAGGGGCAAGTTATGCCGAAGAAAAACACCTACTTTAAGTCTCGCTATCGTGTGTTTCACGTTGATAGTCGCACTGGCACTGGTCAGGAATGACTTGTGTGAGGTGGAGTACCGTAACGGTACGGCGTTGTTCAAAGCGGTGCTTGCCTACGAAGTGAGAGACTAGCAATAAAAGGGGGAGGTTACTATTTCTTATCCTTCCTCCTCTTTGTTTTGGATTGTAACGTTACAAACCTTGAGCACCCAACTTAATTTTTGGCGGGACACGGTTTACCAAAAGGCTGCCCTTATTGAGGTGGCCTTTTTTCATTTCAAATGAGAAAGAAAATGAGTTCGTGCTTCAATCCCTATCACTTGCTTTCAGGAGGAGAAAAACAAGTCATGTCAGCAAAAACGAAAGAAAGCAAAAAAAAGGAAAAAGTAAACAACGAATTGACGCTAAAAAGAAGAAAGAGCGAGTTCATTAGGGATTTACAGGAACAGGGTTTAACCAGAGAAGAAATAGACAACATATTGCTTGAGACTTAGCCCTTGGGCGGCAGAGACAAAAAAATGTATGTTAGACTATGCGCGGGTGCTCTTGGCTGTTTGGCAAGAGCATAGATTTGTGAAAGCCAGATAGACGAAAGCCCCGTAGTTAATCCATTAACCAACGAGGCCACGTTATGTATCAAGCAATACAAATAGTAGCCTCTTTACTTTTGAGGGGCAAGTTATGCCGAAGAAAAACACCACCATCTTGAGTCTGGCTATCGTCTGTTTCACGTTGATAGTCGCACTGGCACTGGTCAGGAATGATTTGTGTGAGGTGGAGTACCGTAACGGTACGGCGTTGTTCAAAGCGGTACTTGCCTACGAAGTGAGAGACTAGCAATAAAAGGAGGGGGTTCTTACCTTTCCTCCTCCTTTTTTTGTTTTGGATTGTGATGTTACAGACCTTGAGCACCCAACTTTTTCAGCCAAAAATGCTACGCCTGGGCATGACATGTTATGCCCAAGCGTTGCATTTTTAGCATTGCATTTGGCACCTATAGTCCTTAGAACCAACGCCTAAGAATATCCCATCAGTTCGCGCTCGCGCTGACAAAATGCGGTGTTAATCGCGTTCAAACTGTCGAATTTTTCCCTAAGTGACAATATGGGATTTTCTCTAATTTTACGTTCTGCACCTAGCGCTTGGATTTCTAAAGTCTCTAAGCATTTACTTGCTCGAAACTTCCTTACCCACTGCAAATCAAGCTCCGTCAACAAATCCTTTTAGATGAAAATCAAAACAATCCACCCTCTATGTTTAAACGACTCAATGAGTCAACTTAACTGCGTGTTGCACTTCTTGCGTTTCGATTTTTTGCCCTTGCTCAGTAAACGATCTTGGGATGGGTTGAACACCCTCCGCAACGCTCAAATCAAGCTTTCCTGATTGCACTGCTTCCAGCGAATACTTGGACAAAAATTTATCATTGGCGACTATTTTAGTCAGCGTGTCAGCAGGGATAGTGCTAGGCAGCTTCCCGTTAATGGTTACATCCATTTTGTGTTCACTGGCGTTCCAGTTGTACTTGGTTTCGTATGTGTCTGTGATTGATTGCGCAGGCTTGACCACAGCAACATTCCAAATGACTCGCTCAACCTCTTTTTCTTTATGGCTAACGGTTTTACCTTGTTCGTTTTGAACAGCCTCTTTAATCGTGACGGTTTCCGTTCCCATGCGATCAATGGCAATTTCATCACCGACTTTTGCACCACTATTTTTCAGCGCATCCTTTAGGCCAACACCCCAAACCGTAGTTCCATCATTAAGATCAACATGAAAACTTGAAGCATTTTTTACATCGTGCAAATAAGGGGCTTCACCAAAACTCACTAAGGTTGCAGGTTCATTCTTAATGATATCGGGATGCTTGGCGGCCTCATTAACAAGAGTATGAGGTGTATTGTCAGCAATGACGGCACTCTTAACCTCTTTGTCAACTACAACATCTGCCTTAACAGGGTCAACTTGCGCAGTCGCTTGTGAGGTGTGCGCTTGCTTTTGCTCGATGAACTCCGCTTGCATTTTAGGTGAATCAAAAACAACATTGAGGTTTTTAGCGATCGCAACATCAATCACTTGCTGTTTAAACTCTGCTGAACCGTTGATCTTTAATTTCCCAAATTTTTCAGAAGCCAAGGTAAGCGCTGCGGCCACATGTTCAAGCTCTGGCGTACGTTTGGACATGACCAGCTTATCACCTAAATCTTTAAAAGCATCTTCTCCAGAGTGTTTGTCTGTAAAGTTGACTTGTTTATTTTTTAAATCCTTTGACGCCACAAAATCCGTCATTTTAAATGACAATTCTTTGATAATTTGCTGCTGACGTTTAAAGTTTTCAGCAGAATTCGAAAGGCTTATTGTGGCATTCTCAATGCTATTAGTCTCAGATGGAATATTTTCTCTAAACTTTTCTAAATCGGATAATGGCATAATATTAACCTCTGATTTCTCTTGTCGTTGAAGCCACTTAAAAATCATAAGTGACTCGTCTAAACGTGCGAGTTTATTTTTACTGGAATAACCTTGAGTAGCATAGCGACTGGAAAAAACAATTGAATTAATTGTTTGCTGTTCCTGTTTGTCATGCTGTTGAGCACGATAGCTTTCACTCAGTATTTTTTTAGTTTCATCCCAACTTTGACACATGTGTTTAGTGCAAAAATCACTAACATTAAATGCCCTTGAGCCTATTTTAATTCTGGCACTGCCATCTTTAGCGTTAAATGTGGTGTAATTATCGCGAACAAGCCCATGCGATTGTGTAAAGTGAGATAGCACACGTTCAGGATCGAGCTGCTGGCGAACGGTACGAAAATGCGCTATTTCACTAGAGACAATTTTATTAGCTTTATGTTCATGCAATAGTTGTTCTGCATAGGTTCTAGGTGCAGGAGCCGTTAACACTTCTTTTGGCGCAATAATAGAAACGGGTAGCCCTACATTTCCTCGCTCATTGTAAAGTCGTCCTCTATTCCAATCTCCTCCACTCCGATTAATAGCCCGTCGCAATTGGTTATCTCGACTTGTTCTTGAGGACTCCAAATGATGGTGTTCATTACGCGACAATACACTTTCGGGAATCGTTGACCGTTCTCCGTTTGTTCTAACCAGACCGCGTTGGGGCAAACTTGGCAAGCCGTTTCTGATTTCGGTAAATCGTTTAAGTCCAACTCGTTCAACACAAGGCTTTCTATTTGTCGCCCGTCTTCCCTCTCCAATATTGTTTTTTGAATCAAATTGTCTTCGTTGCTCATTTAAAAACTCCTGTCGTTGTTCTGGGTTTAAGCTGTAATATTCTGCGCGTAACTTTGGCGAAGCAATTTGAATATGCTTCATTTCATGTGAACGAGTGTTTACCCATTCATTCACTAATGAATTAATTTGTTTATCGGTTGGCTTTTGCCTTAATAGTTGCCTATCGACAATGTAATGTGAATTGAAGCAGGTTTCTTTTAGACGAATATTCTTACTCGCACCCTCTAATTTTACCTTAAAATATTCTTCATTGGCAGCATTTTTACCTTTAGACACCTCACCATACTTCGATAATTCCTTTTCAAAACCGTCCATTGTTCTAATGTTTTTATCATTAATAACATCAAAAATTTCACGTTTTAAGGTTGCATTAGTACCTTTAAACGTGTCGCCTTTGTAACGACTAATAAATGCTGAATTATCTTCAAAAAGGTTAGTTACTCGCTGATGGTCATAGGGAGAATTAAGCTCAAGCTTTCTATTAATAGCTTCTTGTATTGCGTCAAAGTATTTTACATTAGACACATACAAACCAAATGGAGTAAATGCCTTATTGGTTATAAGATTCTTTTGAGGTAACACCATATGAATATGTGGGTAGCGCTCAACCGTTTCGCCTGTTTTCCTATCCTCATATGATTTAACTTTTGGATAATGTATCTCAGCATAGACATTATACTCTGCGGGATCAGATGCACTCATGATCATATCTTTATAACTATTATAGGCTTCTAACATCAATTCGTGAGTGATATGTTTTTCGGAAAAGCTCAAGGTAATGTGCAGATAATTATTATTGCGGCCTTGCTCATTCAATTGAGAAATGATTTTGTCAGTAATAGAAAGATTTCCATCTATGCAGATCCGTTCATCAAGTTCATCACGGGATAGCTCACGACCTGATTTAATTCCATTTTCTAGATATTCAACAATACCACTTTTACCTGCTGTGACTCGTGCTAGCATTTATCCACCGCTGACGTAAACGAACGCTCAATGCTTACCAAGTTATTAAGCGTTTCAATAAATACTTTTTCACTTATTGCGCCTGTACTATAAGCATTATTCAATTTACGCGCGATTTGATTAATATTGTTAGAGGTTTTGCTCGCCAAGAAAACCAACCTAGCAAGCTCTGGACGTGGCGGGGCTGGGACTTCAATGAGGGCTGATTTAGTAATGAAAACCGACCTAAACAATTTAGAACGACTAATTTTAGTCTGTTTTAATATTGCTTTATACGGGGCGTATTCAGACTCAGAAAGCCTGAACGTGACTAGGTGTTCAAGTTTTTCGTTTTTCATCGTTAACTCGTAGAGTTTGGTTAGGGGTTAAAGGGGTGTCCCCCTTTGCACGCGATAGTATATCAAATATCGAAGATATTTGTATACAATCGACAACGTGCCTATCTTTGGCTACAGATATGCCGACGGGGAACAAATGGGGAACAAATGGGGAACAAACGGGGAACACTTTCAGATGAACAGCATGAGGTAGAGAACAGATAGGGAACAGATGGGGAACAGATGGGGAACAAACAGGGAACAAATGGGGAACAAATGGGGAACAAATGGGGAACAGATTGACGACTATATAAATTTTAGCCATAATTGCTATTATTATATATTTTGAGAAGTTGGCATGTTAAAATTAGATTGTTTTAAAGATAGGCTCTATGTTTATCTAGAAGCAGGCAGAGTAAAGAAAACAAAAAATAAAATTATCGAGTTTATCTTACCTGAAATAGACGAACTCAATGAGAATGGTTTTACATTAAAACAAATATGCGAATCCATCAATAATAATGATTGTTATTTCAAAATTGAATTAGCACCGTTAAAAACTACAATTGCGAGAATTAGAAGGAAAAAACGCCAGATTAACCAAGATCCTCTACAGTCCAAGTCAAGTAGTAGTCAGCATAACGATATTCACATAGTTAACACAAGCGTCAAAAATCAATGTTCTGACGATTGGGAACAAATTCTTGGATTTAAGATATCTGAAAGGTGCTTAACTCGATTAATTAAGTCAGAGTTAACAACTGATTTCATCTCTAATAAAGAGTTCCCAAACGAAAAAAGATTAAGTGACTTTTTAATTAAATACGAAATTACTAATAAACCATAGGTGTATAATGTTTTTAAAAATTGCGTTAATGAATAACTCAGGCAATGTTGGGAAAAGCATGATTTGCGATAACCTTTTGCGTACAAGGATCCCAAATGCCGAAGTGATAAAGATTGAAACTATCAACTCTGATGGTTCAAATGATGAAACGATATCAGCCAAGCAAATTAAACAAGTGTTTACTTTGATGGACACTCACGATACAGCAATTATTGATGTTGGTGCTTCAAATATTGAAATTTTTATGAATAATTTAAGGATCTCAAACGGAGCACATGAGGAAATTGATTATTTTCTAATTCCTACAACACCAAAACCGAAACAACAAGTTGACACATTAATGACAATTGAAGATTTACTTAATCTTGGTGTTGAAAAGGAAAAGATTAAATTAATTTTCAACTTCCATGATAAAGACTTAACAATCAAACAAAACTATTCAATTATTTTTGCTAATGATATAGCTAAAACGTTAGAACTTGATAAGATTAGCAACCAAATATCCATATCAGATAATCCAGTTTTTGATATGCTTGGAGAGCTAGGTTATTCATTCCAAGATATAGCTAGTGACAAAAGAGATTTCAAAATGCTAATTCGGTCTACTGATGATAAAGATGAAAGAGCACAGCTATCGCATTTAAGGAGTGCTCAACGCTTGGCAATAAGCTTCACTCAAGAACTCGATCAAACATTTGCAACATTATTAAAGTCATGCGATATCAATTTAGGGGAGTAGTATGAGTGAAAATGAAAAATTCAATAGCAAGACAAGACTTGGTAACGCCATACATGATGCAGCTATGGCTAATATCAACGAGGATCTTAAAGGCATATACGACACATTAGATAAAATACTAATTGAGTTACCTAATAGAGTTAATACTCACACAGCCGAATTAAAAGCAGATATTTTATCTTTGCAACAAGCGCTGAAATCAGTGCCAGATACATTTGACGTTGATTTTTCCAGAAAGATGAACCGAATATTAGATGTACTAAATGAGGTTGATTCGCATAGTACCAAGCTAAACAAAATACTACAGCAAGAACATTCCGAACAGCTCGTAAAAACAGCTAACAACTATGCCGCAGAATTTAACAAGAAAATCGCAGATTATGGAAAGATAGGACATTTCGCGCTTATTATTTATGGTTTATTCAGCGCGCTATTAGGTGGTTTCATTGGCGGTGTCACTCTGTGGTTAATGTTCAAATTCACTTGATGTAACGGCTAACGCGCTTTGCTTGTTGGCCGCTGAAAATAACGTAAAAGACTACGCTATTTACGTTATTTTCAGCGGCTCTATATTTTGATTTTGTAACTTATTCAAAAAATTCTTTTACGATTGACGCAACTAAATTAGATTCTACAGCAGTTAACTGGCCTAATTTTTTTATTATCCTATTTTTGTCTATTGCTCGCATTTGATCTATAGCGACCTCGCTTTTAACTTTTGAGCCTTGGACTACGGGTCTAAATGGCCACCCTCTAGCGGTAGATGTTAACGGGGCTATTATGACGGTTTTAAGATGCTTATTTACGTCATTAGGTGAAATAACCACACAGGGCCTAGTTTTATTAATTTCGGCTCCAACGGTAGGGTTAAGATCAATCAACACTACATCAAATTGATTTACCATTCAGTGCCCCACTCGTCCGTCAACTCTAAATCTACATTTGCAAAATCTTCATTCATTAACTCGGCTTCTTTTTGTGCTTTAGCCTCTGTTACTTGATCAAACCAATTCGCTCTAGGTGTTTTAACCTTGTGAAAACTCATAACGACCTTATCCCCAACGGTGCAATTATTCGCTTTCAGTTCATCAAAAGGGATCCTAATCACGGTAGAATTACCCGATTTTTTTAACTCATAAATGCGTTGCATTTGAAGCCTCATTATTTACCTTACACGGTAATACATTGTAATACCAGATTGAGGTATCCGCAATGGCTAGCAGACATACACGACAGAATTTTTTCTTGCGAGGAATGAGTAAAAAAAATTCCTTTTTTCAAAAGGGGCAATTATTGCCCCACTTTAACGGCTGTTAATTTGTGTCCAGCTTGGCGATCAGTTGTTTTGTGCGAAAAATGGCGTTAGGCGTGATTTTGCGTACCCACGCTTTAGAAAAACGCGACCACTTGAAAGAATACATTTTTAGTGTGCGCCGCAGCGCCTCACTGGGCACATCGTCAAACGTGATTTTGATCCGCCCATCTTCTTCATACAATGACCAAGAAAGCCCCTCAATCTCACCGCTTGCGCTTAATGGTTCTTGATTATGTAACTTTTCCAAGTCTTCAATTCGATCTCTTACGGTGCGAATATTCGCATTATTGTTAGTTAATGAATAACTGGCGAACCCTACCCGACCGCAAAAGTCCCCCTTTAGCAATTCTTTCGCATCATTTTCGGTTAACTGGTGCGTTTGCGTCATGTACTCGATTTTGTCGGCGTCAGTCATATGCTTAGAACGGATCACTTTGTTGATCGCTTTCATCATTTCTTGCGAACGTTCCAAGCCTGCCAATTTCTCTTTTAGTTTACCGATGGCTTCGGGATCATCCGATGCAATGCCATTAGTGCCAACGCTGGCCGCTCTGTCAGCGTAATAACCCGCTTTTTTGCTTGCTGCAACTGATTTACCCATATCATTAAAAATCTTGTCTGCGTGGCGTCTAGCGCGTCCCTCACTATGGTGCCCGACTAAAATCGGCTGGCCGAACGGAATACAAGAAGCGAGACTTCTAGACGACTCATAAAATTTGTTTGATTCTGCCGCCGCTTTGCTTGAGGCGTTCTCTAAGCGGTCGCGTTTGCTTTCTAGGCGATCTTGAAAATCGCCAAAACTAACCACTTTGCGAGTGTTGTCATCGTTTGGCGGTGTTGGCTCTGGCGCTTTTGAATCGTTCGACAACGGGCACAGATAGCCGTCTAACAACGCCTGTTTTACTTGGGCATAGGTAAAATGCGGCTTTTTCGCTTTGACTTCTTCAAAGGTCAAAACGATATCGTTAGAAAAATGATAGGGACAATCAGAAAAACGCACTTTAGTTAAAACACCTTCAAAAACAGTAAGGTAAATTTCTAAATCTGAGTATTCCTTTTCGTACCAACTCCAAAAGAAATCTACATCAACGATCTGCGGGGCGTTATCGTTAAAACAATCATCCATACCCATTGATTGGGTTCTGAGTTCAATTTTTGTCGCCATTGACAACAACACAGCAATTTTATTTTTTGCGTTTTTGCGCAGCTTTCCCGCTTTAAAGCCTTTCAACATATCGAGCTTGTTGGAGCCTGCTTGAGTCTTGAGGCTAACAGTAGATTGAATGGTATTAGTGTGAGTTGCTTGTGCTAAAAGTGAGTGTGTCATGGCTTGTTTTCCTGTTGTTTGAATATCGATCTCGTCTCCGCCTGACTTCCTGCCTCATTTTTACGTTCTGGTTTGCAAGGGCGCGAAGCGCTTGTTTACCCTTGCAAAACAGGTTGTTGAAATGAGACAGATTAGAAGTTAAAGCGGGGACGAGTTCGGTATTTGTTTTAGACAGGAAAACCATGATGCGCGAAAGGCCAGCACAGGCTTACTCACACTTTGCCAGACAAGGCACTGTTAGTGCTTGCTTTTAGTTTTGAAATTTGGTGATCGGTTGGGTGATATCCCCCCTGGTTAATTCGCTTTTCAATTAACCAAGGGAGAATATTCACTCAATGCCTGAGTAACCATTTAGCCGGTGCGAAACGCGACCGCTAAAAACGATTTGCTTCTGATGTTTAGATAACCACCTAAATGCACGTATACATATGAAAACTCGCGTACACCCACAAAATTGCACGCTTACGTAATTTTTAGATATTTTGATTTTAAAATCTGGTGATCGGTTGGGTGAAATCTCCCCTGGTTAATTTTCCCTTTAATTAACCAGGGGAGATTTCACCCAATGCTTTAGTCACCGTTTAGCCGGTGCGGAACGCGACCGATAAGAACGATTTGCTTCTGATGTTTAGATAATCACCTAGGTGCGCGTATACTTATAAAAACTTACGCACACACGCAAAATTGCACGCTTACGCAATTAATAGTTGAAATATTACGTCCAACGAGTATAGTAAAATAAATTCTTCGCGCACTCTTGCGTATACTTACAATTCCTTAAGACTCGTTACAAGGTTGAGCGTAAACTTATGAAGCATATAAAATTAGCTAATGTAAAAGGCGGAACAGGAAAAACAAGCATTGCATGTAGCATTGCTGAATACTTACACGCAATAGGGAAAAAAATCGAATGCCATGATTACGATAATGTAGCAAGCCATTTTAAAATGTTTATAGATGAATCAGCAATCGATCCACGCCCAGCTAATCCAGACTTCACGATAACAGATACAATCGGCGCCTTAACTAACGATTTATTAGATTTATTATCTACTGATGTTGAAGATAGTATAATAATTGTTCCTTGCTCATGCTCAGATAGTGATATCAACACTACACTAAAATTCGCAAGGAACCTTAAGCGTTTGCGCGTAAACTTTATCGTTGTTATAAATAAAGTATCTGGATTATCCCACTCAGTGGCTAAAGCAGTAAAAGTTAGAGAGCAATTTAGATCAATAGATATACCTGTATCAGATTATTTTCTTCCATATACACCAAGTATCGAAAATATTGCGTCTGGTTCTATTCTTAGAAACAATGGTTTTAAACACGCATTAGAAGCAATTTTATTGGAGGTAACAAATGGCTAAGGATGCTTTTGCAGTAGACACAGGGGAAGATTTAAAATCACCTGAAATTCTTCAAGTTGCCCCAAGAACAGCAGAAGAAGTTAAAGCTTTAAAAATTGCGCGAGAGAAAAAAAATAGGGACTTAGCTAAATCCTTTCAAAATAAAGCCCTATCCATGACAAGCGAAGAACTTATTGATTATATTAAGGGGAATAGGCAGTTCGAGCAATTCGCATACAGCATCAACACGTTGAGGTTAACTAATATCGAAATTGCACACCTAAGCCTGTATGCAAAACATATAGGCGTTCCAATAAAAAATGGAAAAGTATCTTTAAAAGGGTCAAGAACCCTAACACAGTTCATTGTAGAGCAAATGATGGAAAAAATAACAAACGAAGTAAGAGACCTATTATAGAAAATTGGCCTATAGCAATAGCAGTTGCTATAGGCCATGCGACACATAACCAAAGAGGATTAACTATGCCACATCACGAGTATATAGAAATTGAGAAAGCCCGTCTAATCGACTTACCTAAACTTCCAGCAGGGAAGCTATACCAATGGTTAGCGACAAAACCAGCGTGGGTACAAACTAGAGTTGCAAAACAGCTAAGTTTAAGCAACACAAACTAATGATAGAATTGAGCCATGTGGATGACTACAGGGCTTTGTTTATTTTGGGTATACCCCAAGTAAACCAGCTTTATCTCACTGCCAAT
>NZ_JAMTCC010000051.1:0-24364 GCF_025370265.1 Shewanella septentrionalis
TGTTTGACTTACGTCAAACGGCTCAATGAATTCTGTCATTTGTTTCCGCCCTCTCTTCATAAAGAGAAAAAAGCGAAACCAAAATTATGTACATATTGCTATGAACACTCATTCATTGATTTAATTCTTTGATTACTCACTCGAAAGTAAAGTAATTTCGATTAACTCAACACCTGTGAGTGTCCACACAGATTTCTTGTTTTATCTTGTTAAAGAGCAACTCAATATCCGTAAGAGGACGTGAGTACCACACTGAGCGCCGAACGCTTCCAGTTGGCTAGGGCTGCGTATTCTACGCACTTCCCGTTTCGCGTCAAGGAGTTTTTTCAACTTCTTGCTGCGCTTGAATAAAATGCTTAAAAGCCATTCAATTCAACCTAACTCGTCAGCTGGCTTTCGCTGTCTGCCGTGTCAGTGGATGCGCATTATAGGGAGCAGGAGATTTTGTGCAAGGGCTTTTTTAATGAAAAAAGATCGCATGGCGATCTTTTAAACGATGGTGATTCTTTTACGTGCAGAGTGTCGATTAATTGGGCTTTTTACTGCCTTTATCGATAAAACCTTGGATTAGTGAGACAGCTTTTGCATCGTCCCAATCGACATAAGATCGAACAAAAGCTATCAATTGGCCCTGTTGATCAAGAATAAATGTCGCTGGAATCGTATCGAGCGGAAAAACATCCCCAAGACTTTGTGGCTGATCGTAATACGAGTTGAAATTTGGCATACCTAATGAGCTTAAGAACGGCTGGACCTGTTGCTTACCTTCTGCATCAATAGAGATAGGTAATAGTACGAAATCTTCAGCTTTGAACTTAGTCGCTAGCCTTTCGATTGCTGGCAGCTCCCTTACACAGGGTGGACACCAGGTCGCCCACATGTTCACCATAATGATCTTACCTTTAAATTGACTGAAGTCGATGGTTTTACCATCGACGTCATTAAAGGTGACAGGCTCTATTGGGAAAGTCTTTGGCAAGACATTGATCAAATCAACAGTTGATTCCATCGGTTTAGTCGTTTGCTGCATGCCGGGGTACGCATGCGCGACCCCACCAGCAAGTAACGAAAAGAGCGATGACAACATTAATGCCGTTATGACTTTATGCTTCATTTAGTATTACGCTTTAGCAAGGAATCTAACTCACGCTGATCTTCTTCGCTAATTTCATTCGGCACATTACCACTGATGCGTTGTTTACGAATGAAGATAAAACCAATCACTAGCCCAATGAGTAACAAGCCAACGGGACCTAACCAAAGAATGTAGGTCTTGGTTTCCATCTTAGGCTTATAGAGTACAAACTCACCGTAACGGCTGGTCATAAACTCGATGATCTCATCATCCCCTTTGCCTTCGTCTACCATCTTGAAGACTTCAAGACGCAAATCCCGAGCAACCGGTGAGTTTGAGTCAATCAAGTTTTGATTTTGACACTGTGGGCAACGTAGCTCATGTGCTAAAGACAAACCGCGCTTTTGATTTTCAGGCGTTTTGAATTCATAAGTATCAACCGGTGTTGCCATAACGGCGGTCGTCATACTGAATAACAGCACTAGACCACCCATGATTTTTATCAGCGTTCTCATGATGCGCCATCCTTCGCCGCTTCAGCTTGTAATTGTTGGATCATAGGGTAAAGGGTCTCGCTCCATACGCGTTGATCGATTGGACCCGCATAACGGAAGCGAATAATACCGTTGTGATCAACCACAAAACTTTCAGGTGCACCATAGACGCCAAGGTCTAAACCTAAACGGCCATCTTTATCATAGATATTGACGTTATAGGGGTCGCCCTGACGCTTTAACTCTTCTAATGCGGGAGCACGCTCATCGCGATAGTTGATCCCGTAAATTGGCAGAAGATTTTTACGCTTTAGCATCACTAAGAAAGGATGCTCATATTTACAAGATGGACACCAAGTCGCCCACACATTAAGTAATGACACCTTGCCTTTTAATTGCTCATTCGTAATGATCTCAGCTGGTGTCTCTAAGCGTTCCAGTTGGAAAGCCGGAATAGGCTTTCCTTCCAGTGCCGAATCCAATTGCTGCGGATTCAGGAATAAGCCTTTATATAGAAACACCCCCATGGCGAGAAATATAACCAATGGGATAAACAGAACCAACTTCTTCATACATTCCCCAATTATTGAGCCGTTGCCAATTTTGCCTTTTCGGCCAAAGGCGCGACGGCTGCAGTGACTTTCGCACGGTAACGTTTATCCGATGCCGCGAAGAATCCACCAATCATCATAAAAATTGCCCCAAACCATAACCAACGCACGAACGGTTTGTAGTTCAAACGAACCGCAAATTCAGTGCTGGTAATTGGATCGCCCATGGTCACATATAAGTCACGGAATAGACCCCAGTCGATACCCGCTTCTGTCATGTCCATAGTACGCACATTATATTGACGACGGTCTGGCTTGAGTAATGTCAGCAGCTCATCACCTTTGTAGACTTCTATCTGTCCCTGCATTGCAGTGTAGTTAGGACCCACTACGTTTTTGGTCTCGAGATACTTAAAGGTATAACCCGCAAGCTCTTGGCTAATACCAGGTCCCATGCGAACACTTTTCTCAATCGAGTAATTCGACACCATAGTGGCACCAATCACAGACACAGCAATACCAAGATGCGCGAAGATCATGCCCAGCTGACTACGGCCCATACGGCTGATGCTGATATCACCTTCTTTCGACTTGACCATGTTATAGGCCGCTCTAGCAGTCGCCAGGATAATCCAAGCCGCTGCCGCGATACCAAAGGCAACCCAAGTATTGAATACACCATCGACGATAAATGGCGTCACAATACCGATAGCCGCAGCAATCATTGCAGGGATCAATAGCTGACGCTTAAGCTCGCCTGCTTTCGATTTTTTCCAACGGATAATTGGACCAATACCCATAAAGCCAAATAAGACTAATACGATAGGCACAAATACAGCGTTGAAGTATGGAGGTCCTACAGAAATTTTACCCATGCCGAGTGCATCGATGAGCAATGGATAGAGTGTACCCAATAGCACAGTACCTGCGGCAACAGTCAGTAACACGTTACAGACCAATAGCATGGTTTCTTTAGACTTCAGCTCGAAACGGGCTGGGCTGCTCATTTCACTGGCGCGGAAGGCAAACAGCGTTAATGAACCGCCAATCGCTAAACCAAGTAACAACAGAATAAACATACCGCGGCTTGGATCGGCTGCGAATGAATGCACTGAGGTTAATACGCCAGAGCGAACAATAAAGGTACCAAGCAAACTTAAAGAGAAAGCGAAGATAGACAGTAATACGGTCCAGTTACGGAAGGCGCCGCGTTTCTCGGTCACAATCAAAGAGTGAACAAGCGCAGTACCCACTAACCAAGGCATGAAAGAGGCGTTCTCTACAGGATCCCAGAACCACCAACCGCCCCAGCCTAATTCATAATATGCCCACCAAGAACCTAGCGCGATACCTCCAGTTAGGAAGATCCAAGCGGCTAAGGTCCAAGGACGCGTCCAACGAGCCCATGCAGAATCGAGACGACCGCTCATCAGCGCGGCAATCGCAAATGCAAAGCTCACCGAGAAACCCACATAACCTAAATACAGCATAGGCGGATGGAAGATTAATCCCACATCCTGCAGCATTGGGTTTAAGTCACGGCCTTCGGCAGGGATCGGGAACAGACGTTCGAATGGGCTAGAGGTGAGTAGCATGAATAAGCTAAAGCCAATCACGATCAGTGCTAATACTGCCAGTACACGCGCAGTAAACACTTCCTCTAAACCTTTACTAAATAAGGCAACCGCTGCAGCCCAAGTCGATAAAGCAAACACCCAGAACAACAGTGACCCTTCATGACCGCCCCATACGGCCGAAATCTTAAAGAAGATAGGTAACTGAGAATTAGAGTGATGTGCCACATAGGCGACTGAGAAATCGTCGACGGCAAAGCTATAGGCCAGCACGATAACTGATACAGTGATAAAAAAGAACATTCCGTACGTTAACGGCCAAGCATACCTAACAAGGTATTGATCTTTACGGGCAACACCTATTAGGGGGACGCTGATTAATAAGAAGGCAAAAGCCACCCCTATTATCAGCGCAAAGTGTCCAAGTTCTGGGATCATGGGTTTTCCTCAGTCTTCAATAATATGTTGATTTAGAAAGACTCTATCTCAACGCACAACATGTTATTCACGCAAATGCACGAAATTTTGCTCATTTTAGTATTTGCTATTGTTCCTGTCTGCCTCTTTCGTACAAAACTGGGTTACTTGTCTCATTCTCAATTTTAGAGGCTGATGTAAGTCACGGAAGAGGCTCAGTTCTGCATGTGACCGACAAATGACACTTAAGTTTCATACAATTTTTACAAGAAGAATCAATTTGTGAACCAGTGCCCAACTATAAGCTTTCGGTACTGGGATTACCTTATATTACTGTTCAATGAACAATCTTTACGTATAATCTTGCTTCCAAGCCTAGCGGTTACTCCGCTTTCTGCAAACTAAAGTGAATATAGAAACAATGACGACATTTTGGATTTTTATTGCGCTTGTTATGTTAGTCGGCCTGATGCTGATTTGGATCCCGCATTTCAGACAGCAGAAGTTGCTGAAAACTGAAGAAGCCGGAGTTCGTAAACAAACGAACCTTGAATTGTTCAATGAGCGCCTGGGCGTTCTTGAAAAAGAATTAAGCGAAGAGCTACTGGATCAAGCCGAATTCGATGCATTGAAAAAAGAGCTTGAAATCAGTCTACTCCAAGACATCAAAGAAGCGAGCGATGATTCACTGGTCAACCAAATCAAGCCAAAGACGATTCTATGGCCGTCGATCATGTCAGTTTGTTTGATTGTTATCTCAGGCTATCTCTATCAGCATTTAGGTGCCTTCGAGAATATTGAAACTGCCCAACAACCTGCCAACCCACATGCGGGAATGGATACGGCTCAAATCATGGCGCAGCGTGTACAGATGATGGAAGCCCAAGTGAAAGCCGAGCCAGAGAACAGCCAAGTATGGTTCAGCTTAGGCCACGCTTATGTATCGGCAAACCAATACGATAAAGGGATTGCGGCTTTCGATAAAGTGATGGATTTAGTCGGAAAACATGCAGAATTGCTCGGTCCCAAAGCGACAGCTATGTATTACAAAGCGGGTCAACAAATGACACCGCAAATCAAAGCGATCATCGATGAGTCTTTAGCGATGGATGCTCAAGATCCTTCAACGCTATTACTTGTAGGTATGGATGCCTTCTTTACGGCTGATTACAAGAAAGCCATCGCCTCTTGGCAAACTATCCTTGATAGCGATCGTGCCGATGTTGATCGCGCAGCCCTAATGAATGCTATCGAAACCGCTAACTTACGTATGCAGTCTGAAACGGCGGGCATGCCAAATGATGAAGCCCACAAGCAAGTGAAAGCAAGTGCGACCAAATCAGTCAATGTCACTATATCTATCTCTGCAGAACTTGCCGCTAAAGCCAGCCCTGAAGATACTATCTTTATCTTTGCCCGTGCAACTGAAGGACCAAAAGTCCCATTAGCGGCGACCAAAGTCAGTGCTAAGTCGCTCCCAGTTACTGTGACATTAGATGACAGCAGCGGTATGGGTGGTGATAAGAAGTTGAGTGACGCTACCAATGTGGAAGTGATTGCTGTGCTTTCTAAACACGGTAATATCAAACCACAAACTGGCGATCTTCAAGGTAAGATCAGCACAGTCGCTGTCGGCGATACCGCCAACCTAGTACTTGATACCCAAGTGCAATAAACCCAGTTTATTGCAGACATAAAAAAACCGGCTTTGGCCGGTTTTTTATTAACACTGAAAAAATTACTGAGCTTTAGACATAAACTCGATAGCTGCTTTGTAATCTTCGTCAGTACAATCGGTACACATACCGCCTGGTGGCATTGCGTTTAGACCAGTTTTCACACTGTGCAGTAGAGTATCCATACCCTTAGCTAAGCGTGGTTCCCATTCTGCAGCGTTATGCGCTTTTGGAGCACCAGCAACACCCATGCTGTGGCATACGGTACATGCCTTGTTGAAAATAGCTTCAGCTTCTTGAGCTGATACGTTGACTGACATAGTCAAAGCAGCGACTGCAGTCATTGCTAACAGTTTTTTCATGTTCAATGTTCCTAATGCAAATACGTACAAAGCTCGGCGCTGCCCTTACTTAGGCAGACTCATTATAGCCGACTAAGATTACTACAAACTTCAAGAAATCTCATCTTTTTGTGATTAGAATCTCAACACAAAATGAATCAGGCGACAAGGGTGACAAATTCGTTAATATATTAGCAAGTCGTAAAAAAGTTCGATAAATATTGCGGTTATTGGAACCACATCATATTGCTGACATCTAGTGCAAACCAAAAGTAAACCCCCAATAACGTTTGTGTTAGAATCACTTGTGTTTCCTTCCGGCTTGAGATAGAGGGTTCAGTGACAAATATAACTAAAGAAACCACATTAGTGTCAGCCAGCAAGCTGACCTGTATCCGCGAAGATCGCATCCTTTTTGATGAGTTAAGTTTTGATATTAATGCCGGTGATATTGTTCAAATTGAAGGCCCTAACGGCGCGGGAAAAACCAGTTTATTACGCATATTGGCAGGTCTTTCTCGCCCCTATGCCGGACAAACGTTTTACATAAATGAAGACATAAACCGCTGCCGTGATGAATACAATGAAGATCTCCTGTATCTCGGCCATTTAGCGGGAGTGAAATGCGAGCTTACCGCCGAAGAAAACCTTAATTTCAATTTAAGAATCAGTGGCTATGATGACTTTGATACCTCAGCCATTTTAGCCAAAGTGAACTTAACAGGTTTTGAAGAGGCGCTTGCCGGACATTTATCCGCAGGCCAGCATCGCAGAACCGCGCTATCGAGATTGTGGCATAGCAATTGTAAAATTTGGATCCTTGACGAACCTTTTACCGCGATCGATAAAAAAGGCGTCGAAGAGCTGGAGCAATTATTTATTCAGCATGCGGATAATGGTGGTTGTGTGATCCTCACAACTCACCAAGATATGGGCATTATCAAAGATGATAGGCTTCGTAAAATTCGTCTAGATTATCGCTTCATATAAGGTCAGGCTAAATGAAAAGAGGCATCAGTTTTACCCAGGCATTTTTCACCTTGCTGCAGCGAGATCTTAAAATTGCCATTCGTCACCGCGGCGACATTTTTAACCCACTGCTATTTTTTATTATGGTTGTGACCTTATTCCCACTGGGGATTGGCCCAGAGCCACAAATGTTAGCCCGTGTGGCTCCCGGGATAATTTGGGTTGCAGCGTTATTAGCCTCTATGTTGTCACTTGAAAGACTGTTCAAAGCGGACTTTAGTGATGGCAGCTTAGAGCAAATGTTATTGAGCCCACAGCCATTAGCCATTCTGGTATTAGCCAAAGTGTTAGCCCATTGGATTTTAACCGGTGTGCCACTGATTATTATTGCGCCACTGTTAGCGGTGCTACTCAATTTAGATGGCAATAGTTATGGTGCGTTAATATCGACCCTTGCGCTAGGCACGCCAGTATTATCGCTATTAGGTGCCATTGGTGTGGCATTAACCGTCGGCCTTAGAAAAGGTGGCGTGTTACTCAGCTTACTTATTTTGCCCTTATATATTCCGGTTCTCATTTTTGCAACGAGTGCCATAGACGCGGCAGGAATGAATTTACCCTATGACGGTCAGCTCGCTATAATAGGCGCTATGCTGGTCGGATCGTTAACCTTAGCACCTTTTGCAATTGGTGCATCTCTGCGAGTGAGTACTAACTAAAATGTGGAAATGGTTACACCCTTACGCGGATCCTGAACGCGCATATAAGTTATCAGGAACATTATTTCCATGGTTTGCGATCTTAGCAGGTCTGTTTATTGCTGTAGGCACAACATGGGGATTAGCCTTTGCGCCGACGGATTACCAACAGGGTGATAGCTATCGCATTATCTTTATCCATGTCCCCGCGGCCTCTATGTCGATGGCAGCTTACATGGGTATGGCGACAGCAGCCTTTATCGGTTTAGTGTGGCAGATCAAACTTGCCGACTGGGCTGCGGCTTCGATTGCGCCTATCGGTGCAGTAATCACCTTTATTGCCCTCTTTACCGGTGCTGCATGGGGTAAACCTATGTGGGGCGCTTGGTGGGTATGGGATGCACGCTTAACCTCTGAGCTAGTATTACTGTTCTTATATCTAGGTGTTATCTCACTCTATGCCTCATTTGAGGATAAAGTGCTCGCGGCTCGTGCTGCAGGGATCCTCGCGATCGTGGGTGTAATTAACATCCCTATCATCAAATACTCAGTTGAATGGTGGAGCTCATTACATCAGCCATCAACTATCCGCATTACCGAGAAATCGACTATGTCGACGGAGATGCTCTATCCACTGTTAATCAATATGCTTGGCTTCGGTCTCATGATAGGTGCCATCACTATTGTGCGATTCAGAGCAGAAATTTTAGCAAGAAATGGCATGCGCCCTTGGGTGCGTGAACTAGCTAAGGCTGAGGAGGTCAAATAATGCAATTCGATTCAATCAGTGATTTTTTTAATATGGGCGGCTATGCATTTTACGTGTGGCTATCCTACGGAGTGACCTTCTGCTGCCTCTCGACCCTTATCATTACCAGCGCACGCCAAAAGCGTAAGGTGTTAATTGAAATCGCGAAGAAGATGGATAGAGAAGAACGCCTAAAAGAAACTAGGAGTACTAAATCGTGAACCCAAGACGCAAAAAAAGACTGACGTTAGCAGTGGCATTAATCGGTGGTGTTGCCGCGATTACTTCGCTTTTGCTTTATGCGCTGAACTCCAACTTAAACTTATTCTATACACCGTCTGAAATTGTCCACGGCAAAACAGATACTGGCGTCAAACCAGAAATTGGCCAACGCATTCGTGTCGGCGGCATGGTAACAGTCGGTTCTATGGTGCGAGACCCTAAGAGCTTACATGTGCAGTTCGCAGTGCATGACTCTCTAGGCGGCGAAGTGCTGGTCACCTATGACGATCTACTGCCCGATCTATTCCGTGAAGGACAAGGTATTGTGGCGCAAGGCGTGCTAAGTGCTGATGGTAAGCTAGAAGCGACAGAAGTACTGGCTAAGCATGATGAAAACTACATGCCACCAGAAGTTGCCGAAGCCATGGGCCAAAAGCACGAAAAGTTGGATTACAGCCAACAAAAGGCACCAGACACAAAGTAAGCAGTTGATGAAGTAGCAACAGCATACACAATAAGCCTCCTAGCCTAATAACTAGTGAGGCTTTTTTATTATCTCAATCTAGATAATTAAAGGTGAACTATACTCAAGACAGCTTCAAAACCTAAGACTGCGTATGATTCAAATAAGACAACTAAACTCTAGTTTGCAACACATTCTAAGCTTCCTGATTATCTGCTTGGTAGGCATCTCTCATGAAGCCAATGCAGCTAAAGTCGTCGTCATCGAAAGCTATCATCAAGGCTATCAATGGGACCAAGAATATAGCCGAGCGATTAATGACACGCTCAGCCCTTTACACGATGTTAGCTATTTCGAAATGGATACCAAGCGCATACCAAAGGAGCAATTTAGCGAAAGAGCTGATTTAGCGTGGAAGTACATCCAAAGCCAAGTACCTCAACTGGTTATTCTCGCCGATGATAATGCGGTTAACCTGTTACATCAGCGCCTCAATGACAGCTTAATCCCTGTCGTATATCTCGGGGTGAATATGAACCCAAGGGCCTATCATCTCAACGAGCACAAGCGATTTACAGGGGTCATAGAAAGACCGCTGCTACGACGCTCTCTGCTGCTCATTCAACGCATACTCCCACAGACTATACACCGCAAAATACTCGTGCTGTTCGATCAAGGTGTGACTTCAGACTCAGCCGCAGAATACATCAGCAAGCAACACTCTAGTATTTTGGGTGATATCGAAGTGAATCTGGTGCAATTGTCACAGCTAGCAGATTGGCAGCAACAGGTATTGACGGCGAAAAAGCAAGGCTATAACGCCATTGTCGTGGCGCTCTACCACACAGTGAGGGATGCAGAAAATCGTTCTGTGGATGCGCATCAGCTCCTAAAATGGATATCAGAACATACGCCGGTACCGAATTTCGGATTTTGGGGATTTAGCGTCTCCTCCGAGGGCAATATTGGAGGCTACGTACTCGATGGCTATCATCATGGCGAATTAGCAGCGAATATGGCGTTAAAAATACTGGCTGGCGAGAAACCCGAAAACATTTTCCCAGTAACAGATGATCTTGGGAAATACATGTTTAGTCAGCAAGGGTTGGCCAAATGGAATATTAGCCTACCGAAAGAAATCGAGAAAAATACTCTTTGGGTGAAGTAACGAAAAAAAGACATAAAAAAGCCGGGCATTAGCCCGGCTTTTTAAAAGTGTAACCTTAATTACTCAGCAGCTTCAACATCAACAGCTTGAGCAGCTTCTGGACGGCCAACTAGCTCGATGTAAGCCATAGGGGCTTTATCACCAGCACGTAAACCGCACTTAAGGATACGGGTATAGCCACCAGGACGTTCCTGGTAACGTGGACCCAACTCAGTAAATAACTTACCTACGACTTCAGCGTCGCGAGTACGTGCAAACGCTAAACGACGGTTTGCAACGCTGTCACTCTTAGCAAGTGTTATCAGAGGCTCAACTACGCGACGCAGTTCTTTCGCTTTAGCCACAGTTGTCTTGATGATCTCATGACGAACTAGTGAACCGGCCATGTTGCGAAACATGGCTTGGCGATGACTGCTGTTACGGTTTAGTTGACGACCACTCTTACGATGGCGCATGACCTAATCCTTATAACCTAAATCTGTACAAACCTGAGACTTATAGGTCGTCTGCTAAACTGGCTGGAGGCCAATTTTCCAAACGCATACCTAACGACAGTCCGCGAGAAGCTAAAACGTCCTTAATTTCAGTAAGAGACTTCTTACCTAAGTTAGGGGTCTTCAGCAACTCAACTTCAGTGCGCTGTACCAGATCTCCGATGTAATGAATCGCTTCGGCTTTCAAGCAGTTAGCCGAACGTACAGTTAGCTCTAAATCGTCGACAGGACGCAGCAGAATCGGATCGAATTCCGGTTTCTCTTCTTTCAGCTCTGGCTCAGTCACGTCACGTAATTCAACAAACGCATCTAGCTGTTCAGCCAGAATAGTTGCAGAACGACGGATAGCTTCCTCAGGATCGATAGTACCGTTTGTGGTCATATCGATAACGAGTTTATCTAAGTCAGTACGCTGTTCTACACGTGCTGCTTCTACATTGTAGGCAATACGCGCAACTGGCGAGAAAGAAGCATCAACCAGCAAGCGGCCGATTGGGCGATCATCGTCTTCAGTCTGTGCACGAGCAGATGCTGGTACATAGCCACGACCACGCTCAACGCGAATACGCATGCTGATATCATTGTTACCTGTCAGGTGACAGATAATATGATCAGGATTCACGATAGTGACATCACCATCATGCGTGATATCTGCTGCGATGACAGGGCCTGCGCCGGACTTGCTCAACGTAAGCATAGCCTCGTCTTTACCCTCGATAGTCACTGCTAACCCTTTCAGGTTTAACAAGATCTCAAGGATATCTTCTTGAACGCCTTCCTTACTGCTGTATTCGTGCAGTACACCGTCAATCTCGACTTCGGTAACCGCGCAGCCGGGCATAGACGACAATAGGATGCGACGCAACGCGTTACCTAAAGTGTGGCCGAAACCACGCTCAAGTGGTTCCAATGTAACCTTGGCACGTGTTGAGTTAACCTGCTCGATATCAACGAGACGCGGTTTAAGAAATTCTGTAACAGAACCCTGCATTGTGTCCTCTCTTGTTTGTTAGCCTTACTTAGAGTAAAGCTCGACGATCAGCTGTTCGTTAATTTCCGCAGACAAATCGCTACGTTCTGGAACGCGCTTGAAAGCACCTTCCATTTTCGCGCTGTCGACTTCAACCCATGTAGGCTTCTCGCGTTGAGCTGCCACTTCTAAAGCCGCTTTAATACGAGCTTGAGTACGTGACTTCTCGCGGATGCTCACAACATCATTCGCAGACACTTTGAATGATGGAATGTTAACAACACGACCGTTAACCATAATTGATTTATGGCTCACTAGCTGACGTGATTCTGCACGAGTTGCACCGAAGCCCATACGATAAACGACGTTATCAAGACGGGTTTCTAAAAGCTGAAGCAGGTTTTCACCTGTGTTGCCTTTAGTACGTGCAGCATCTTTGTAATAGTTACGGAATTGTTTTTCTAACACACCGTAAATACGACGAACTTTTTGTTTTTCGCGTAACTGAGTACCGTACTCTGACAAACGTGGCTTACGAGCGCCATGTTGTCCAGGTGCAGTTTCCAGTTTACACTTTGAATCGATTGCTCTCACACCGCTTTTTAAGAAAAGGTCTGTACCTTCTCGGCGGCTGAGCTTGAGCTTGGGACCCAAGTATCTTGCCATGATCTTTCTCCAACTATCCTAATGAAACGACGTTATACACGACGCTTTTTAGGAGGACGACAACCATTATGAGGGATCGGCGTCACATCGGTAATGTTGGTAATTTTATAACCAACAGCGTTCAGCGCACGAATGGCTGACTCACGACCTGGACCTGGACCCTTCACAAACACTTCAAGGTTTTTTAAACCGTAGTCTTGAGCAGCAGCACCTGCACGCTCAGCAGCCACCTGTGCAGCAAATGGAGTAGATTTACGTGAACCACGGAAACCTGAACCACCTGAAGTAGCCCATGACAACGCATTACCTTGACGATCTGTAATGGTGACAATAGTGTTGTTGAAAGAAGCATGGATATGAGCCATGCCATCTGCAACCTGTTTACGTACGCGCTTACGCGGAGAACGTGACGGAACTTTAGCCATTGCTTTACCTTCCCGTTACTTTCTAATTGGTTTACGTGGACCTTTACGCGTACGCGCATTGGTCTTAGTACGTTGCCCACGGAGAGGCAGGCTACGGCGATGGCGGAGACCACGATAACAACCAAGATCCATAAGACGCTTGATGTTCATTGAAATCTCACGACGTAAGTCACCTTCTACTAGATATTTAGCGACTTCTTCGCGTAGTGTGTCTATTTGAGCTTCGCTCAATTCCTTGATCTTAGCAGTTTCAGCGATTGCTGTAGCCGCGCAGATTGCTCTAGCGCGAGTACGGCCGATGCCGAAAATTGCAGTCAATGCGATGACTGTATGCTTTTGATCAGGAATGTTAATGCCAGCGATACGGGCCACTATGCACTCCTTAAAGTTAAAGGCCAACTGCGAAAAGCCCGAAAGGATACTCGACAGTCGACAGATTTGCAAACAAAATTTTGTTCAGCCCAATTCATGGGCTGAACAAATTACTTTTTAGCCTTGACGCTGTTTGTGTTTTGGTTCAACACAGATAACGCGTACAACGCCACTACGCTTGACGATCTTGCAGTTACGGCAGATCTTCTTCACGGAAGCTCGAACTTTCATTTCATCACTCCGTAAAGCTACTTAGCGACCAAAGCGATCTAAATTCGCTTTGTTTACTAGGTTAGCTTTCTTCATCACAGACTCATACTGATGAGACATCATATGCGTCTGAACCTGAGCCATGAAGTCCATGATCACGACTACCATAATGAGTAGTGAAGTACCGCCAAAATAGAACTGTACTTTCCACGCGATTAACATGAACTCCGGAATTAAGCAGATAAAGGTTATGTATAACGCGCCTGCCAATGTCAAACGGGTCATAACTTTATCAATGTAACGCGAAGTCTGTTCTCCAGGACGGATCCCAGGGATGAATGCACCACTCTTCTTCAAGTTATCAGCTGTTTCACGTGGGTTAAACACCAACGCTGTATAGAAGAAACAGAAAAAGATAATCGCTGTTGCATATAATAATGAGTAAAGCGGTTGTCCAGGTGACACAGCCAGTGAAAAATCACTTAACCATGACATAGACTCATTTTGACCGAACCACTGAGCCAGTGTTCCAGGGAACAAAATGATGCTTGACGCAAAAATTGGCGGAATAACACCTGCCATGTTTATTTTCAGCGGTAAGTGGGTACTTTGCGCAGCGAACACCTTACGGCCTTGCTGACGCTTAGCATAGTTAACGACGATACGACGCTGACCACGTTCCACGAACACTACAAAATAAGTCACTGCAAACACAATTACCGCGAGCAACAACAATACTAACACATTCAAGTCACCTTGACGCGCCTGCTCAGCCGTTTGGCCGATAGCGGAAGGTAATCCAGCAACAATACCTGCGAAAATTAAAATCGAGATACCGTTACCTATACCACGTTCGGTAATCTGCTCACCTAGCCACATAAGGAACATAGTTCCTGTCACTAAGCTCACAACCGCAACAAAGTAGAACCCAAATCCAATGTTGACCACAAGGCCTGGCACTAAGTTTGGTAACCCGGTTGCAATACCGACCGACTGGAATGTACCCAGCACTAAGGTACCCCATCTGGTATATTGACTGATTTTCTTACGTCCTGATTCGCCTTCTTTTTTCAATTCAGCGAGTGCAGGATGTACCACAGTCAACAATTGCATGATAATCGATGCCGAAATATACGGCATGATACCTAATGCAAAGATAGAGGCACGCGAAAGGGCGCCACCCGAGAACATGTTAAACATGCCCAGGATGGTCCCTTTTTGCTGAGCAAACAGCTCTGCTAATACAGCTGCGTCAATACCAGGAATTGGCACAAACGAACCGGCTCTAAAGACGATAATCGCACCAATCACGAACAGGAGGCGAGCTTTCAATTCTGAAAGTCCACCTTTCGCGCTTTTTAAATCAAGTCCTGGTTTTGCCATCGACGTATTATTCCTCGATCTTACCGCCGGCAGCTTCAATAGCTGCACGTGCACCTTTGGTTACCTTCAGACCTTTAACAGTCACAGGGCGCTCAATGGTACCTGAAAGAACAATTTTCGCAAACTGGATGTTGCGAGTTATAACGTTCGCATCTTTCAGAGCGTTTAAGTCGATAACATCACCGTTAACTTTTGCCAGTTCGAGTACACGAACTTCAGCTGTTACCATAGCGCGACGCGAGGTAAAACCAAATTTAGGTAAACGGATTTTAAGTGGCATTTGACCACCTTCAAATCCTGGGCGTACACCGCCACCAGAACGAGACTTTTGGCCTTTATGACCACGACCCGCTGTTTTACCTAGACCTGAGCCCATACCACGGCCTACACGCTTTGGTGCATGCTTAGAGCCTGCAGCTGGAGATAGAGTATTTAAACGCATCTATTAATCCTCCACCTTAACCATGTAGTAGACCTTGTTGATCATACCGCGAACAGAAGGAGTATCTTCTAATTCAACAGTGTGACCAATGCGACGCAAACCAAGACCCGTTAGGGTTGCACGGTGCTTCGGTAAACGACCGATACCGCTTTTAGTTTGAGTAACTTTTACAGTTTTAGTTGCCATGGTGCATTACCCCCGAATTTCGTCAACATTCAGGCCACGCTTAGCTGCGATTTGCGAAGGTGACTTCATGTGCACCAAAGCATCGACAGTCGCGCGAACGATGTTGATCGGGTTAGTAGAACCGTATGCTTTTGACAGAACGTTATGAACGCCTGCTACTTCCAATACGGCACGCATTGCGCCACCGGCAATAATACCAGTACCTTGTGATGCAGGTTGCATGTACACAAGAGAACCAGTATGACGACCTTTAACTGGGTGATGCAGAGTACCTGCATTCAACTCAACGGTCACAATGTTACGACGAGCTTTTTCCATAGCTTTTTGAATCGCTGCTGGAACTTCACGTGCCTTGCCATAGCCGTAGCCAATCTTACCGTTACCATCACCCACTACTGTCAGTGCTGTGAAGCTAAAGATACGACCGCCCTTAACTACTTTAGAAACACGATTAACTGCAATCAATTTCTCTTGCAGATCGTCTTTTTGCTGAGCTTCTAATTTAGCCATTTTATAACCCCTTAGAACTTCAGGCCAGCTTCACGAGCTGCATCTGCTAACGCAGCTACACGACCGTGATACTTGAAACCAGAACGATCGAACGCAACTGAAGTTACGCCTTTTTCGATCGCGCGCTCAGCAACAAATTTACCTACTGCTTTCGCTGCGTCTACGTTACCGGTACTCTTCAGTAGCTCTTTAACCGCTTTTTCTACGGTTGAAGCAGCTGCCAACACCTGAGCTTCAGGATTGATCACCTGAGCATAAATGTGACGCGGTGTACGATGTACAACCAGACGGTTCACGCCCAGCTCTTGGATCTTCTTACGAGCGCGAGTAGCGCGACGTAAGCGAGATGTTTTCTTATCCATATCGCGTTACCTACTTCTTCTTAGCCTCTTTACGGCGTACTACTTCGTCGTCATAGCGAACACCCTTGCCTTTGTATGGCTCTGGTGGACGGTATCCGCGAATCTCAGCAGCGACTTGGCCAATTAACTGTTTATCAACGCCACGTAGGACGATATCAGTTTGGCTAGGACACTCTGCAGTAACGCCTGCGGGCAGTTTGTGTACTAACGGATGAGAGAAACCTAAAGTCAGGTCAATATCAGAACCGACGAGTTTCGCACGGTAACCAACGCCAACTAACTTTAACTTACGCTCAAAACCTTGAGATACACCAACAACCATGTTGTTTACTAATGCACGAGTTGTACCTGCCTGTGCCCAAGCGTTAACAACGCCTTCAACAGGGAGGAACTTAACTACGCCGGCTTCAATAACAACATTGACCGCATTGTTGATCACTCGAGTCAGACTACCTTTTCCGCCTTTGACGGTAAGAGTCTGTTCGTTCAAGGTCACCTCTACGCCAGCTGGAATAGATACTGGTGCTTTTGCTACACGAGACATTCCTAGCTCCTTAAGCTACGTAGCAGATAACCTCGCCACCCATGCCTGCAAGGCGGGCGGCACGATCAGTCATCAAGCCTTTAGAAGTGGACACAATTGCGACACCCAGACCGCCCATCACCTTTGGAAGTTCGTTTTTACCTTTGTAAATACGAAGACCAGGGCGACTTACACGCTGGATAGTCTCAACGACTGGTTGGCCTTGGAAATACTTTAAAGTAACTTCCAGTTCAGGCTTGGCTTCATCTGCTACGGCGTAATCAGCGATGTAACCTTCTTCTTTAAGCAGTTTCGCAATAGCGACTTTCAACTTAGCAGAAGGCATCTTCACCGATACGTGGTTAGCAGCTTGGCCGTTACGAATACGGGTTAACATATCCGCAATAGGATCTTGCATGCTCATATTAGCTTACTCCGTGACAAGTGCTTACCAGCTGGCCTTACGCAGGCCAGGAACTTCACCACGCATGGTTGCTTCACGTAATTTGATACGGCTTAAGCCGAATTTACGTAAGAAGCCATGAGGGCGACCAGTTTGATTACAACGATTGCGTTGACGCGCAGCGCTGGAATCACGTGGTAGAGCTTGCAACTTAAGTACTGCATCCCAACGATCTTCGTCAGAAGAAGCTGGACTTGCAATGATAGTCTTAAGAGCCGCACGCTTTTCAGCGTACTTGGCCACGAGCTGTGCACGTTTAACTTCACGTGCTTTCATTGATGTTTTTGCCATTACGCTACCCTTATTTCTTGAATGGGAAGTTAAAAGCGTCTAACAAAGCACGACCTTCTTCATCATTCTTCGCAGTAGTAGTGATAACAATATCCATACCACGAATCTTATCGATTTTATCGTAATCGATTTCTGGGAAGATGATCTGCTCACGCACGCCCATTGCGTAGTTACCACGGCCGTCAAACGCTTTAGCGCTTAAGCCACGGAAGTCACGAATACGTGGGATTGCGATATCGACTAAACGCTCTAAGAATTCCCACATACGCTCACCGCGTAGGGTCACTTTACAGCCAATAGGGTAGCCTTCACGGATTTTAAAACCAGCAACTGACTTACGAGCAACAGTCACTACTGGCTTTTGACCAGCGATTGCAGTCATATCACGGACAGCATGGTCCATGATTTTCTTGTCTGCAACAGCTTCGCCAACACCCATGTTCAGGGTGATTTTCTCAATCCGAGGGACTTGCATGACACTGGTATAACCGAACTTTTTAGCAAGTTCAGCGACAACAGTCTCTTGGTATTTATCATGCAGTTTCGCCATCGTTTACTCCAATTACTTAACGAGTTCACTGTTCGATTTGAAGAAACGAACTTTTTTGCCGTCTTCAAAGCGGAAACCAACGCGATCAGCTTTGCCAGTGGCAGAGTTGAAAATCGCTACATTTGATGCTTGTATCGGTGCTTCTTTCTCAACAATACCGCCAGCTACACCCAATTGTGGGTTTGGCTTTTGGTGTTTTTTGACAAGATTGATGCCTTCAACAATCAATTTACCAGTAGGAAGGACTTGAGAAACTTTTGCACGTTTACCCTTGTCTTTACCTGCTAATACAATCACTTCGTCTTCACGACGTATTTTAGCTGCCATTTTGAAGCTCCTTACAGTACTTCTGGTGCCAGCGAGACAATTTTCATAAATTGCTCATTACGCAATTCACGTGTCACTGGTCCAAAGATACGAGTACCAATCGGCTGCAGGTTGTTGTTCAAAAGAACAGCTGCATTCCGATCGAAGCGAATGACAGAACCGTCTGGACGACGTACGCCTTTCTTAGTACGGACTACCACCGCGTTATACACATCGCCTTTCTTCGCTTTAGCGCGAGGAATCGCTTCTTTAACAGAAACTTTGATGATGTCGCCGATACCGGCATAACGACGATGAGAGCCACCCAAGACCTTAATACACTGAACTCTGCGTGCGCCGCTGTTACAAGCAACGTCAAGAGTCGATTGCATTTGGATCATTTTAAGTGCTCCGCTATCGTTACTACACAATTCCCACTATGGGACAATAAAAACACTCATTTTTGCTATTAATTTAGTCAAAAATGGCGCGCAAATATAACACCATAAAAGTGGAATGTATAGTATTAAAAAACAAACGGCCCCACATTCTGGAGCCGTTTACCTAAATACCTAATTAACTTAGGCCTTTGATACTACTTCAACCAGGGTCCAAGACTTAGTCTTAGACAAAGGACGACATTCGCGAATCGCTACTAAATCGCCTTCATTGCACTGATTAGTTTCGTCATGTGCATGGATCTTAGTCGTACGCTTAATGTATTTCCCATAGATTGGGTGTTTCACTTGGCGTTCGATAGCAACAGTAATGGACTTGTCCATTTTGTTGCTAGTTACACGACCCTGCAAAGTACGGATTTTATCAGACATTATGCACCCGCCTTAGAAGTAATAATGGTCTTAACGCGCGCAATATTACGGCGCACTAATTTCAGTTGATTAGTCTGAGTCAACTGACCAGTGGCGTGTTGCATACGCAGGTTGAACTGCTCACGCAGCAGACCAAGTAGTTCAGCGTTCAGTTCTTCAACGCTCTTTTCTCTCAGTTCGCTCGCTTTCATTACATCACCGTCTTAGTTACGAAGGTAGTCTTAATTGGAAGCTTGGCAGCAGCCAAAGCAAACGCTTCACGAGCGATCACTTCAGAAACACCATTCATCTCATAAAGAACCTTACCAGGTTGAATCTGACATACCCAGTATTCAACGTTACCCTTACCTTTACCCATACGCACTTCGAGAGGCTTAGAGGTAATCGGTTTGTCCGGGAAAACTCGAATCCAAATTTGTCCCTGACGCTTAATGTGACGTGTCATGGCACGACGTGCAGATTCGATCTGACGAGCAGTTAAACGGCCACGGCCGACTGCTTTCAGACCAAAAGTACCAAAGCTAACTTCGGTACCGTTCGCCAGACCGCGGTTGCGGCCTTTGAACATCTTGCGAAACTTCATACGTTTAGGTTGCAGCATTGCCGGCTCTCCTATTTACCACGAGGCTTGCGCTTAGGTTGCTGCTGCTTCGGTTCTTCAATCTGTGGCAGCATTCCATCTAGAACTTCACCTTTGAAGATCCAAACTTTAACGCCAATCACACCGTATTGGGTGTGACTTTCAGATGTAGAATAGTCGATATCAGCACGCAAAGTATGTAAAGGTACACGACCTTCACGATACCACTCATCACGCGCAATCTCAGCTCCGCCTAAACGGCCACTAACTTGTACTTTGATACCTTGAGCACCAATACGCATTGCGTTTTGAACTGCGCGCTTCATAGCACGACGGAACATAACACGACGCTCTAATTGCTGTGCAATTGAATCAGCAACTAACTTGGCATCTAGCTCAGGTTTACGGATCTCAGCGATGTTAATTTGAGCAGGAGTGCCAGCAAGTTTTGACACTGCAGCACGCAATACTTCAACGTCTTCACCTTTCTTACCAATCACAACACCTGGACGGGCAGTGTGAATCGTAACGCGGATGCTTTTCGCTGGACGTTCGATAACAATCTTAGATACTGAAGCAGCTTGTAATTTCTCTACAAGAAACTTACGCACTTCCCAGTCGCTGTTCAGATTATTTGCGTAATCTGATTTATCTGCGTACCAGGTAGAGATCCAAGGCTTGGTGATACCCAGACGGATACCATTAGGATGTACTTTCTGTCCCATTGCTCTCTCCTAGCGATCTGATACAACCACAGTAATGTGGCTGGTACGCTTCATGATACGATCAGCGCGGCCTTTAGCACGTGGCATGATACGCTTCATAGTTGGGCCTTCATCTACGAAGACGGCTCCTACTTTAAGCTCATCAATATCCGCGCCTTCGTTGTGTTCGGCGTTTGCGATAGCTGAGTCAAGTACTTTTTTAACCAGTACGGCGGCTTTCTTGGGGCTGAAAGTCAAAATTTCGAGTGCCTTAGCAACAGGCAAACCACGAATTTGATCAGCAACCAGACGGGCCTTCTGCGCAGACGTACGGGCAAAACGATGTTTAGCTAAAACTTCCATCTTATTCCTCCCGTATTAACGCTTCTTCGCTTTCTTATCAGCGGCATGGCCACGATAAGTGCGAGTTGGTGAAAATTCACCAAGTTTGTGGCCGATCATTTCGTCAGTTACGAACACAGGAACGTGCTGACGACCATTATGGACAGCGATGGTCAAACCAATCATATTTGGAATGATCATAGAGCGACGTGACCAAGTCTTAATAGGCTTTTTGTCACCAGCTTCCATCGCTTTCTCTACCTTCTTCAGCAAGTGCAGGTCAATGAAGGGACCTTTCTTGAGAGAACGTGGCATGGCGAATCCTCTTACTATTTATTACGACGACGTACGATGTACTTGTCAGTGCGCTTGTTACTACGAGTCTTATAACCCTTAGTTGGCACACCCCATGGAGTCACTGGGTGACGACCACCAGAAGTACGGCCTTCACCACCACCGTGTGGATGGTCTACTGGGTTCATTGCAACACCACGTACTGTAGGGCGTATGCCTCTCCAGCGTTTAGCACCTGCTTTACCTAACTGGCGTAGCATGTGTTCGGCATTACCAACTTCACCAAATGTCGCGCGGCAATCAACTGGCACTTTACGCATTTCGCCAGAGCGAAGACGTAGAGTGGCATATGCGCCATCACGAGCAACAACTTGTACATAAGCACCTGCAGAACGAGCGATCTGTGCACCTTTACCAGGCTTCATTTCAACTGCGTGAACTACAGAACCTACTGGGATGTTGCGCAGTGGCATTGCGTTACCGGTTTTGATCTCGGCAGCAACACCAGACTGGATCTTATCGCCAGCTTGCATGCCTTTGGCAGCAAGAATATAACGACGCTCACCATCCGCATACAATACTAACGCGATGTTAGCTGTACGGTTTGGATCGTATTCCAGACGCTCAATCTTTGCAGGGATACCATCTTTATCGCGTTTGAAGTCGATTAGACGATAATGCTGCTTATGACCACCACCTACGTGACGGACAGTGATACGGCCAGTATTGTTACGGCCACCACTTTTAGATTTTTTCGCCAACAGGCCAGCAAAGGGTTTACCCTTATGCAGGTCAGTGTTCACCACTTTAACAACGTGGCGACGACCTGGAGAGGTTGGCTTACACTTAATAACTGCCATGATAATTCTCCTTTGCTTACTCAGCGCCGCCGACGAAATCGATGTCAGCACCAGCAGCTAGAGTCACATAGGCTTTTTTCCAATCGCTACGACGACCAGTACGGCCACCAGTGCGTTTAGTTTTGCCTTTGCTTACTAAAGTGCGAACTGAATCAACTTCAACTTCAAATAGCTTAGCAACAGCAGCTTTAATTTCAGCTTTAGTTGCATCGATAGCTACGCGGAAAACAACAGTGTTGTGCTTCTCAGCGTTCACAGTGCTCTTTTCAGAGATGTGTGGAGCGAGAATAACTTTTAGCAAACGTTCTTCGCGGATCATCATGCTAGCATCTCCTCGATTTGCTTCACTGCGTCAGCAGTCACAAGCACAGTGTTGAACGCGATCAGACTAACTGGGTCAAGACCCGCTACGTCACGAACGTCAACTTTGTACAGGTTACGAGCTGCTAAGAATAAGTTCTCATCAACTTCTGCAGTCACAATCAGAACGTCTTCAAGGTTCATTGCTTTCAATTTAGCTTTCAGCTCTTTAGTTTTAGGAGCTTCAACACCGAAAGATTCAACAACAACCAGACGCTCTTGACGTACCAATTCAGACAGAATGCTTTTCAGCGCGCCGCGGTACATCTTTTTGTTAACTTTTTGGCTATGATCTTGGGTTTTAGCAGCGAATGTTACGCCACCGCCACGCCAGATTGGGCCTTTAACAGAACCAGCACGAGCACGGCCAGTTCCTTTTTGGCGCCAAGGCTTTTTGCCTGAGCCAGTTACTTCCGCACGAGTCTTTTGAGCACGAGTGCCCTGACGCGCGTTTGCAGCGTATGCTACAACTACCTGATGAACCAGTGCCTCGTTAAAGTCACGGCCGAAGGTAGTTTCGGAAACTTCAAGAGCGCTTTGCGCGTCTTTCAATACCAATTCCATTACTATCTCCTCAGACCTTAAGCTTTAACGGCAGGCTTGATAATCAAGTCGCCATTGGTAGCGCCAGGAACAGCGCCACGGACTAGTAGCAGGTTACGCTCAACATCTACACGAACTACAACTAGATTTTGAGTAGTAACACGCTCGGCACCCATATGGCCTGACATTTTTTTGCCTTTGAATACGCGACCAGGCGTTTGGTTCTGACCGATAGAACCATTCGAGCGGTGCGACAAAGAGTTACCGTGAGTCATATCTTGAGTACGGAAGTTCCAACGCTTAACGCCGCCTTGGAAGCCTTTACCTTTAGATTGACCAGTAACATCTACTTTCGCTACGTCTGCGAAAATATCAACATTTAGCTCAGCACCAACTTCAATGCCCTCGCCTTCACCGTCTACCAAACGCATTTCCCACAAACCACGACCGGCTTCAACGCCGCTCTTGGCAAAGTGACCTGCTTCTGGTTTAGTGATGCGATTGGCTTTTTTGGTGCCAGTTGTAACTTGAAGTGCACGGTAGCCGTCAGTTTCTAAAGTTTTCACTTGAGTAACACGGTTGCCTGCAACTTCAATTACAGTAACTGGTATTGAAACACCATCTTCAGTGAAGATGCGAGTCATACCAACTTTACGACCAATAAGACCGATAGCCATCTCTCAAACCTCTTCTTACTAGGATCTCAATTAACCCAAGCTAATCTGTACGTCGACACCAGCCGCAAGATCTAAACGCATTAACGCGTCAACAGTCTTTTCAGTTGGCTCTACGATGTCAACCAGGCGCTTGTGTGTACGTAATTCGTACTGGTCACGAGCATCTTTATTAACGTGCGGAGAGATCAAAATGGTATAACGCTCTTTGCGAGTAGGTAGTGGAATTGGACCACGAACCTGCGCGCCTGTACGCTTAGCAGTTTCAACGATTTCCGCTGTAGACTGATCAATTAAGCGATGATCAAATCCCTTTAAGCGGATACGGATTCTTTGGTTCTGCATTGACCAGAGCTCCTAAAATGGACATATAAAAAATCACCCTCTAGCTTCTTCTATATAGAAAAGCAGAGCGAGATGATTTAACCGTTCGACTCCCAATCGGAGCCGCTATGATAATGATTAACTTCAGCGACTAATCATTTAATTCGTCAACCTAAGTCGACGAGGGGGCCATTATACCTATCTAAATCCGGATATCAAGCCCGCTGTGTAAATAGTCATCAAATAACTATTCAACTTCAGAGTGGCGAGCATTTTACACAAATCTGTAGATAAAACTAGCCCT
>NZ_JAMTCC010000052.1:0-21600 GCF_025370265.1 Shewanella septentrionalis
AGCAGATCAAGAGTCTGAAATTCTGTCACCTTTTAAAGAGTTTAATTGGTATCGTATGTTAAATATCAATGATGCAGATATGCCAGAGGATGAATTAATCGAATTATTGCAAAACGTCTACAAAATCAGCTACCTATGGTTAATAGAGCAATTGTCATTATCGAAAAAACAAATTGGTTTTATTGAGATCAGGCTCTACCATAATGGTAGTCTTGATTATCAATTATTGGGTAATTGATCAATTTTAAAAAGTGTTATGGATAGAATATGCGTGCAACGGTAAACATCAATCTTGGCATAGATTGATGTCATGGTAACCATTGTCGAAGCAACATATAACGTCTAATCATCGCTTTCGAAAGATCAACTTAACCTAATAATGACTATAGAACTTAGTCATAAAAACATATTTTTTAGATAAGTATTGGTATCTTTAATTATTCTGGTGCGATTGCATGATTGCGGTAGGCTTCACGATACTTGTCGACCCACATGGCCGTTGCGCCACAAATCGCCACAGGCATCACGATAAAGTTGACGATGGGGATCATCGAAAATAGTGTCACAGTGGCACCAAAGCTAAAACTGGTGCCACGGGTTTGATTCAAGGCAAAGCGCATATCCTTAAAACTGACCTTGTGGTTATCAAAGGGATAATCGCAGTACTGAATCGCCATCATCCAAGCGCTGAACAGGAACCATAGGATTGGCGCCAGCGTTTGGCCCACCATAGGCACTAAAAACAGCAATAAAAATACCAATGCGCGGGGCAGATAGTATTTGAGTTTTATCCACTCACGCCCAAGGATACGCGGTAAGTCTTTGATTAAATCGATGCCAGAACCGGTATTCAGCGGCTTGCCAGTTAACAGCTGCTCGACTTTTTCAGCCAACAGACCATTAAAGGGGGCGGCGAGCCAGTTCATCACCGAGCTAAATATAAAGGCGAGCATCACCAGCATAGTGGTGACTGCGAGCGGCCAAAGTAAAAAGTTTAACCAGCTTAAGTAGTCAGGCAACTGGGCATTTATCCAAGTGAATAGCGTATCTAACTGGCCTATTGCTACATAAATGACGCCCGCAAACAGCAGCAGGTTGATCATCAAGGGAATAAATACGAAAGTGCGCAGGCCTTTACGTGTAATTAAACCAAAGCCATCGAGAAAATAATTAACGCCGCTTTTGGCTGGGAAGGGCAAGGTTTTCTTCTGTGTCATATCGTCTTTCCAAAAAGTTGGGCTACAGCTTGAGAGACAGCCTGATATAAAGATAACTGCGATTGTGATCAACTCATGGGCAGATGACAAGCTAAAAGCCGCATGAATTCAATAAAAAGCGTTACAAAATGCTGCCTGCTTTGTTAAAGTTGCCAGCAGAATGCATTTGCACCACTGGGCTCATTTTCGGGCCAGACTTCAGAGACGCGCTAACTGGCACCATGAGATTAAAACAGATAAAACTTGCCGGCTTTAAGTCGTTTGTCGATCCTACTAAAATTCCTTTTTTACAGGCATTAACCGCCATTATTGGCCCAAATGGCTGCGGTAAATCGAATGTGATCGATGCCGTGCGTTGGGTATTGGGTGAAAGTTCGGCGAAACATCTGCGCGGTGATTCGATGGCCGACGTGATCTTTAACGGCTCAAGCGCGAGAAAACCTGTGTCTGTGGCGGGTGTTGAACTTATTTTTGAAAACAAAGATGGTCGCCTCGCGGGCCAGTATGCGAGTTACGAAGAAATCGCCGTTAAGCGTCAGGTGAGCCGAGACGGTGAGTCTTGGTATTTTCTCAATGGCCAAAAGTGTCGCCGTAAAGACATTACCGACTTGTTTATGGGCACAGGCCTTGGTCCGCGCAGTTACGCCATTATTGAGCAAGGCACCATTTCCCGCCTTATCGAATCTAAACCCCAAGACTTGCGCACTTTTATTGAAGAAGCCGCAGGGATTTCTCGCTATAAAGAACGCCGCCGCGAAACCGAAAACCGTATCCGCCATACCCGCGAAAACCTCGAGCGTTTAGGCGATATTCGCAGTGAACTCGGCAAACAGTTAGATAAACTGGCGCAGCAGGCCAAGGCCGCGAAGCAATATCGCGAGCTTAAACAGGCCGAGCGCAAGACCCATGCTGAACTCCTCGTGATGCGCTATCAAGAGTTGCAAGATCAGATGGCGAGTCTGTCTGAGCAAATCCGCGCTATCGAAGTGCAGCAAGCGGCGGCGCAGTCGCTGGCGCAAACCGATGAATTGCAAACCACTGAATTGCAAGTGCAACTCGCCCAATTAGCGGAGCAAGAACAACGCGCAGTCGAAGCCTATTATCTGACGGGCACCGAAATCGCTAAGTTAGAACAACAGTTACAGAATCAAAAGCAGCGTGATGCCCAGCTCGAAACCCAGTTGGCGCAAGTTAAAGAACAGATCCTGCAAAACACCGATAAGCTCAACGGCTATAAAGCGAGTCTTAGCGCGGTAGAGCTTCAGCTTGCCAAGCTTGGGCCGCAGCATGATGAACAGCAAGAAATCATGGATGATCTGCAATCCCAATGGGAAATGAGCATAGAGCGAAGTCAGCAGCAGGCCGAAGTGGCGCGCCAACAGGCCGTGGATGTTTCGCAGCACAAGTTACAGCTTGAACTGCGCCGTAGTCAGTTAGCGCATCAACAGCAATTATTGCAGCATAAACAGCAGCAAAGCAGTGAGCAGCAAGCGCAGATCATCGCTTTAGTGGACAGCGATCTCGCCTCAAACATCACGCCACTGCAACAAGAAATTGCGTCTCTTACAGACGCTATCAGACAACAAGCTGAGATTAATCATCAGCAAGAACAACTTGTTAGTGAAAGCACGCAAGCTTTAGATGACGCCCGCCATAGCGCCGAGCAGATTCAGCAGCAATTAACCGCGACCAAAGCGCGCCATGAGCTGGTTGAACAGTGGTTGACCAAGCAGGAACAGCAGAGTGATAAACCGCAGTTATGGCAGAGTTTAACCGTTGAAAATGGTTGGGAAACTGCGGCCGAACTCGCCCTAAATGGTTTGTTGACCTTGCCCGTTGGCGTCACTGAAACCGAAATGGGGTTTCAAGCGTTAGCGTCGCAATCTACCCAGAGTGAGTATTTACAGGCTGAGGTGAATCTTGCCCCTTGGTTAGTGGGGCTTAAGTGGGCAAAAGATATTCACGCGGCAAAACAACTACTGCCACAGTTAAACAGCGATCAGCGGATTGTCACCGCCGACGGATATCTCCTCGGTCAAGGTTTTTTAATCACTAAGACAGAGGGCGCTCAGTCACTGGTACAGCTCAGTAAAGAGCAAGCTCAGCTAGCGCAAAACATCCTCGATTTGCAGCAATCCTTGCACCTACAGCAAGATAAGATGACGGAACTTGCGGCTATCTTGGAGCAGCAAAGGCAACAATTGACTGCTGGCGCGCAAAAATCGCATCAATTACAGTTGGATAAAACAACAAAGTCGATGCAGCTCAGTGGCTTAACTGAGCAAGTGAAGGTGCGGGCTGAGCAGCAGAACAAACTCGAAGCGGCATTAAGCGCGAGCTTGCTTGACATTGAACGCTTGAGCGAGCAACTCGAGTTATTGGCAGAGCAAGAAACAGAGCTTGATGATGCGTTGCAGGCGAGTATTGATATTCAGCGGCAACTCACCCAAGACACGCAGGCCGATAGCGTGCGCCATCAAGCATTGAAAGCGCGTATTACTGAGGTTGAACGTCAGTTATCGACCACGACTTCGGCCTTACAAGCTGTAACTATGCGTATGGCTGTCAGTACTGAACAAATTGAATTACAGCAAGTGCGTGTCAATGAACTTATCCACACCCGTGAGTCAGTGTTAGCCGAACTTGCCAAAGTCGCCCAATTAAGTGGCGTACAGAATAGTGTGCAGCTGACTGAACAGTTAACGCAGCTATTACAGCAACAACATGAGCAACAACAGGGCTTAAAAAACGTCCGTCAGCAGCAAAGTGGGCTCACTGAGACATTAAACAGTATAGGAATAAAGCAAAAACAAGAGCTTGGTAAGCTTGAGGGCTTGACTCAAAGCCTGAGCACGTTAAAGTTACGTCGTGAAGGAATAAAAGGCCAAGCCAATAGTCAGCTGGAAGCCTTACAGGAACAGCAAATTGTTCTGTCTGAAATCCTCGGCAACTTGCCCGCAGAGGGCATGCCTGACAAGTGGCAAAGTGATTTAGATCAAATACGGCAGAAAATTGTTCGCTTAGGCGCCATTAACCTTGCTGCCATCGAAGAATTTGAACAGCAAAGTGAGCGAAAATCCTATCTTGATCATCAAGATGATGATTTAAATAAGGGACTGGCGACCTTAGAGGAAGCGATCCGTAAGATAGACAAAGAAACCCGAAGCCGCTTTAAGACGACATTTGACTCAGTCAATGAAGATCTCGGACGCTTATTTCCTAAGGTGTTTGGTGGTGGTCGAGCTTACTTAGCGTTAACGGATGATGATTTACTGGAAACTGGCGTCACTATCATGGCGCAGCCGCCAGGTAAGAAGAACAGCACAATCCATCTTCTTTCGGGTGGTGAAAAAGCCTTAACCGCTTTATCATTGGTATTCGCAATTTTTAGGCTGAATCCTGCTCCCTTCTGTATGTTAGATGAAGTGGATGCGCCATTAGACGATGCCAACGTAGAACGTTTCTGTCGATTACTGAAAGAAATGTCACAGAGCGTACAGTTTATTTATATCAGCCATAACAAAATAACCATGGAAATGGCTGATCAACTTATAGGCGTGACTATGCACGAGCCCGGTGTGTCTCGTATAGTCGCGGTAGACATAGAGCAAGCGGTGGCGATGGCTGACGCTGGATAACTAGAACAAAGACAGGGTAACCAATGGAAGATTTGCAACTAGTATTGTTTGTTTTAGGCGCCATAGCCATAGTTGCTGTGCTGGTGCATGGATTTTGGTCTATCAGAAGACAACAACCTAAGTCATTGAAAGATAGTCCAATGGGCAATTTTTATAAAAAACAGGCCGAGAAAGGTGAGCCGAGCCCTAAGCGAATTGATGCCGAAGGATTTGATGCCGACGGTATTGGTGCTGTGCGAGTGCGTAAAGCTGGCGAAATGACGCCTAATAATGAGACTCCCGCGGCCAATCCTTATTTGAAACAGGAAGTGAAACTAGAGACTAAGCCGCAAGAATTGACATCGCCAGAATTTAAAGCAGAACTTAAATCAGGGTTTAAGGTAGAAACGAAACACGAACCTATTCCAGCTCAGCCTGATTTTAGCTTGCAGCCACCTGTTGCAAAAGAGCAACACCGTGGTCCTAAAGTCACGCGCCAAGAGCCAGTCTTGAGCACGCAAGCGAACACTCACACGAATGTTCACACTAGTACGCTAGCGCCGCAAATGGGCCAATCCCATGCCGCTATTGTGGCGCAAAAAGCCGCAGAGCAAGAACAGGCGCTACGCGCCGCGCCGCAGCAAACCGCCTTGTTTGAAGAAAATGAACATCAAGCAGACCATCAAGAAGCTTTTGTCGAACAAGCCGCTGAAGATGAATTAGGTGAGCCACGCGACGTGCTGGTTTTACATGTGGTCGCAAAAGATGGCCAACAGCTGAACGGCGCCGAACTGCTTCCTTGTTTCTTAACTTTGAATTTTAAATATGGCGATATGAATATTTTCCATCGCCATGTGGATAATGCGGGCAATGGCAAAGTCTTGTTCTCTATTGCTAACATGCTAAAACCTGGCGTGTTTGATCCGGATAACATGGAGCAGTTCAGTACCCAAGGTGTGGTGTTTTTTATGACTTTACCTTGCTACGGCGATGCCTTAATGAACTTCTCGATTATGCTTAACTCTGCGCGCCAACTCGCTGAGGAGATCGATGCCGTGGTGCTCGACGGTCAACGTCTGCCTTGGGGTGAGTTTACAAAGCAAGATTATTTACATCGCATTCGCGCTAACGCTTAGCCGACGCCGCAATTTGGCGGTTAATACATTGATGAGGCCGCGATTGCGGCCTCATTTTTTATGATCTACTTTTGTGATCTAAAGCATTCTGGATAAAGAATATGCAAGACATTCAACTCGATACACTAGTGTCAGAAGACGTTAACCCTGAAAACGCATCGCAGGTGATGCAGGCGCTCAGCCAATCACTGAACGAGCACAACATTCGTTACTATGTGGATGATGCGCCGAGCATTACTGATTCTGAGTACGACAGGTTGATGCAGTGTTTACTCAAGCTTGAGGCGTTATATCCCCATTTGATTGTGGCTGATTCACCGACTCAAAGGGTGGGCGGATTGGCGCTCGCCAAATTTGATCAAATCACTCACCTTAAACCTATGTTGAGCTTAGATAACGCCTTCGATGAAGCGGATTTCAGTGCTTTCCACAAACGTGTCACCGATAAAGTGGGTGAGGTGAGTTTTTGCTGCGAGCCTAAACTCGATGGCCTTGCCGTGAGTATCTTGTATCGCCATGGCGTACTTGAGCGCGCCGCGACCCGCGGCGATGGTTCAGTGGGTGAAGACATCACTGAAAACGTTAAAACCATTAAATCGATCCCGCTTAAACTGCGCGGCAATGATTTCCCTGAACTCGTCGAAGTGCGCGGTGAAGCCTTTATGCCAAAAGCGGCCTTTGAGGCTTTGAATGACAGGGCGCGTGCTAAGGATGAAAAACTCTTTGTTAATCCCCGTAACGCTGCTGCCGGCAGCTTACGACAACTCGACAGTAAAATTACCGCTGCCCGTTCATTGGCTTTTTATGCCTATGCGTTAGGGGTTGTTGAGCCGGATTCTCATCCGTTAGCTAAAACCCATTTCGAGCAGTTACAGCAGCTTAAGTCGTGGGGCTTACCTGTTAGTAGCGAAATCAAAGTCTGCGCTGAATTAAGCCAAGTCTATGACTACTATAAAGACATTCTCACTCGTCGCGGCAATTTAGCCTTTGAAATCGATGGCGTCGTGATGAAAGTCAACGATATTGCCCAGCAGCAACGTTTAGGTTTTGTGGCTAAATCTCCCCGCTGGGCGATTGCCTATAAATTCCCCGCACAGGAAGAAATGACTCTACTTGAAGGCGTCGATTTCCAAGTGGGCCGCACAGGTGCTGTCACGCCAGTGGCGCGCTTAAAGCCTGTATTTGTTGGCGGCGTGACGGTATCGAATGCGACGCTGCACAATGCCGATGAAATTGCCCGTTTAGGCATTAAAGTCGGTGACACTGTGATCATCCGCCGCGCCGGCGATGTGATCCCACAAATTGTTGCCATAGTGCCCGAAAGACGCCCTGAAACAGCGACTGACATTGTATTTCCGCATAATTGCCCTGTGTGTGGCAGTTTAGTCGAGCGTCTCGAAGGTGAGGCAGTGGCGCGTTGTAGCGGTGGTTTATTCTGTGAAGCGCAGCGTAAAGAAGCGATTAAGCATTTTGCTTCTCGCAAGGCTTTAGATATTGATGGCATGGGCGACAAAGTCGTCGAGCAATTGATTGATAAAGAACTCGTCCAAAGTCCTGCAGATCTGTTTAAGCTTACCGCCTCTATGATGACTATGCTCGACCGCATGGGGATGAAGTCGGCAACCAATTTAGCGGCGGCAATTGAAGCGGCCAAAACTACAACACTTGCGCGTTTCTTATATGCTTTGGGTATTCGCGAAGTGGGCGAGGCGACAGCGGCAAACCTTGCGGCGCACTTTGCCAGTTTAGATGCGCTGCGGGTGGCCACTGTGGAGCAGTTAACCGAAGTGGAAGATGTTGGCACTGTGGTGGCCCAGCATGTGGCGCACTTTTTTGCTCAGCCCCATAACCTTGAGGTTATCGATGCCTTAATCGCGGCTGGCGTGCATTGGCCAGCCATAGAAGCGCCAAGTGCTGATGCGCAGCCGCTTAAAGGCCAAACTTGGGTATTGACCGGGACCTTAAATCAGCTCAATCGTAATGATGCTAAGGCGCAGTTGCAGGCGCTGGGCGCGAAAGTGGCTGGTAGTGTCTCAAAAAATACTGATTGCTTAGTGGCGGGTGAGGCGGCAGGTTCCAAACTTGCTAAAGCGCAGGAGCTTGGCGTTAAGGTGATGGATGAGGACGAGTTATTGGCACTGCTCGCCGTGAACGCTTGATTGCTGTGGGATGAAATAGGCTACTGGCTCTGGTCTGATGTTTTGCATCTACAGTTTAAAAACCACTGAACCGTGAGCATTAAATAGCGCCTTGCCCAAGGCGCTATTTTTATGTGGCATAGCAAAAATGACGACATGGAAAGATAGTCAGCTTTGGCTATTGAATTAGCCGCGATTGGCACCATCTCCTTGATATGCTGTTTTAGTTTTTGCTAATTGGAAACCTATTTGAATTTCAGTCACATCACTTGGCTCGATGATAAAGGCCATATTAAACCGCCGATCTTTTTATATGCGCTATTAGCTTACCTTGCGCGCGGTTGGTGCATTTTTATCGCCTCGCTGACCCAGATGGGTGACCGTTCTGAGTTAGTGCGGATTTTTTACCCTGAAAAGTCAGATTTTTTGCTAGCACTCGGGGCGGGACTGGGCGCGGTATTGATTTATCTTGTGGTGATTGCCGAACGTCGCCGTTCACCTCAATGGTTAAGACCTATTTTTGTGCATTTAAAATGGGGGCTGTGGTTGCTGCTGATTGTTGATGGCGTTTTGTTGGGGCAAAGGTTGAACCATGGCCAGTTCCTGTTCCATTGGAGCCTCGCTTTAGATGCGCTAATCTTGTTCTGGTCTAGCATTTATCTCATTAAATCGAAGCGACTCCATTATTACCTGCGTGATTGGCTAAAAGAAGATCCTAAATTACTCCAACCTTAGTTTTATCATATTGTTATGTAACAACTTTATTTATATCTAAGTGGTGGAGCATAAAGTCATGTGTTCTATCCCTCAGTTTGATAAGGATTTTTCCTTTATTTTTCCATCGAATGATTTGAATCATCTATAGTTATATGTACTTAGCTCGAATGTGCTCTGTTGGATACGCAGATGAGGTCATCTGCTTATGCTCCGCATCACATTTGTAAGGAGTCATATTGCGTGGCAAAAGCACCTCAAAGAAAATTATTACTATCAGAAATTCAGCTTGGCATGAGAGTCAAGTTGCCTTTGTCATGGACGAATCACCCCTTTTTATTTAATCGCGTTGATATTAGCAGTCCCGCTCAAATTGAGATGATACGAGGTCTAGGTGTCCCCTATGTGCTTTTATTGTCGGAGTCGAATCCCGGATCTGAGGTTATTAAGGAAGATGAGGATGTTGAAGATCAAATTGCAGTTGAACCCGAACGGGATCTCAAGGCCGATACCCGCAAGGCTATTCGCTTAAGCCAAAAGCGTTTTCTCGAAAACGTCAATAATTGCCGTAATGTGTTTGGTAAAATTGTCAGTGATCCAGAAGGCGCCTATCGGTTATCGGCGGCACTGGTTGAAGACTTGTTAAGTCATTTACAAGAGGTCGAAAAACCTTTTCTCACCTTGGTTGGAATGGAGGATAGTGACGTCAGTGTCACTCAACACGGCGTGTCCGTTGCGGTATTGGCAATGATGATGGGGCATGCACTCGATTTAAGCCCAAGGGAACTGCGTGATATTGCCCTTGGCAGTTTGCTGCATGATATTGGTAAACTGAAAGTGCCCGATGTTATTCGTCGTAAGCGCGGTGCCTTAACACCACATGAAGCCAATTATCTGCAAATGCACCCTAACTTTGCCTACGACATGCTTAACCGTTCCGGATTGTTCCCAAAGGAAGTTCTACATATTGTGCTTCATCACCATGAGTTTATTGATGGTTCCGGTTTCCCCGATGGTTTAACTGATCATAAAATTCCGATCACGACTCAAATAGTCAGTTTGGCAAATGATTACGATCAGCAACTCAGTGGCCAACAAATATCTTCACCTCAGGTCGCCTTAGGCTATTTATTTAAAAATCGGGCAACGAAACATGCCGAATCTTTAATTGCTATTTTGGTTAAAATTCTTGGTATTTATCCCCCTGGGACGATTGTTAGGTTATCGGATGATAGCGTCGCAAAGGTCATGATGACCACCAAAGAGGTGAGTCAGCCTCAAGTCTGGGCTTGTAAAGAGGATGGGAGTGATGCTTCGCTGCGTTTCTTAAGTGATGAAGGTGTAACAGTGCAAAAAGCCATCAAAGCGGAAGAGTTGTCAGAGGGCGCTATTCGTACCTTGCAAGTTGATAAGGGGATCAGTTTTTATTTTAGTTCGCTACAAACTTGAATCTTATGCACTAAGTTCCGTATTCTATCCGCTGATATGATTCACTTAGGGCTAATATGGCGAATGTAAAAGCAGAAAACGGCGCAGTTAAATCCAGTGTTGCCTTGGTCGGTTGTGGATGGTTTGGTTTTGCCTTAGCAAAGCAGCTTGTCCATGAGGGTTACAGAGTCACAGGCTGTAAGCGTAGCGCCGACGAATTATCGATATTAACTGAGGTCGGAATTGAAGCCTATTCGCTGCAATTAGGCAGCGAAGCATCCTCAGCCCCCGATGCTCATGTATTAAGCGGTTTATTGCAAACCGATTATCTAGTGGTCAATATTCCACCCCGATTAAAACGCGGTAACGCCGCGTATCTTGAAGAATTACAACAACTCATCGCATTAACCCAAGGCTGGCAATATCAGCGGATAGTGTTTATCAGCACCACGGGTGTGTATCCGGCCCAAGATAAAGTGATGACCGAAGCCGATGCCTTGGCAGAATCCAGCGACAGCCAAGTGCTATTAGATGCAGAAGCTTTATTTCAAGCGCGGCCCCATAGCTGTATTGTCCGCTTTGCGGGGCTCGTAGGTCCCAAACGTCATCCTGGACGTTTCCTTGCAGGGAAAACTGATGTCAGTGGCGCCAATGTGGCAGTGAATTTAGTTCACTTAAGTGATTGTGTTAGTGCGGTAAGTCGGATACTCGCGGCAACGAGCATAGGGCTAGCTGTGGCTCCGATTTATAACCTCTGCGCGCCAATGCATCCTACCAAAGCTGAGTTTTATCAGGCTGCTGCTGAGTCCCTAGGTTTAGTCGCGCCCGAATTTAATCAACAATCCATGCCGAGTAAAGTCATCCAAGCTAACGCAATTGTCACAGATTTAGGCTTTCGATATCAGTATGCTTCTCCGCTGGATATGCTAGCGGCATGTTGAGAAAGGTTAATTATTGTTAAAGGTAAAAGCCGAGCTTTTAGGTTATCTTTGGCTTCCAAGTTTTGCTTGAGCGAATGTGTCATCCTTATTTAAATCAATGACGAATAAAAAGAGACAATATAATGAGCGTGTTTAATCGAGTTCGACCTATAGCCGCATTGGCGTGCGGATTAATCCTGAGTGCTAGCTTTGTACTGCAGGCCGCAAGTTTCGAAGAAGGCAAAGATTATGTTACGGTAGCGGGAATTACCGAAGCACAACAGCCTGTGCTGCGGGAGTTTTTCTCCTATAACTGCCCGCATTGCTATAAACAAGAACCGCTTATGGACTTGACAGTGCAACTGCTCGGCAAAGATGTCGCTTTTGAACGGACCCCGGTTGGCGCTGGCCGTCCTGCTTGGGAACTGAGCCAACTTGCCTACTATGTGGCGCAAAAATTAAAGATGACCAAGCAAACCCATGGCGCTATTTTCAAGCAAATCCATGAGAAAGGTGAGCAATTTACTGCGCCTGAACAGGTTAAAGCTTTCTTTGTCGCTCAAGGTGCTAAGGTGGATGATGTTGATGCCGCGATGAATTCCGTCGATGCCAAATTCACCCTAATGAATTATGACTCTCAAGCTGAGCTTGCTGGGATCAAGGGCGTACCCTCATTACTGGTTAATGGCCGTTATATGCTGACCTCAACCGCGCACACGCCAGAAGAGCTGGCAGCCTTAGTGAAGTTTTTAGCCGCAAAGTAACCGCGTTTAATAAATGGAAAATTGGTTTATCGCCGTTAGTTAAAGGATAACGACCTTGCAAGGTCATTATTCCGCCATTGGCCAATCTAACGTTAATAACCCAGTTTAGGCTGGGGTATTTTTTGCCTTAAACTCAAAAGATAACTCGTGGCCAACTTTGGTAAGCCAAACTGGGCGATGACTATTCTTAAGTGAAATCGCTTTGCGGTCGGCCTCAAGTAAGTTGAATGAGTGATTGGTAATGGCTTATTGATTAAATGATATCTCATTCATTATCAGCGCTAAAATCATAAATGATGTCAGTCTATAGTCATCATTAAAACTGTTTGAATTTCTGATTTTTCCATTTTAGACAACAAGTTATTCCTATCTATTACTTTTCCTGCCGCCCAATTCCCCTTGTTTCTACTCATTCTTGTTCGACATTGGTCTAACCTGTTGAAAAAGTTGAAACTGTATCCAAATGTAAAATCATTGTTAACTTGTTGAATTTGTTTCTATTCACTATTTATGGACAGTGTTTTGAATCACGGGTTAGACGAAAGTCGTGATTGTGCTCACACCAGCTGTTGCTAGATTAAACAAGACTTAAAATTAAAACAGCACAGGGGAGTCACTATGGGTTTTGAAAATAACGACAAGGCAAAAGGCTACTGGCGCGAGAATTTACGTCTCGTACTGAGCTTATTAGCCATTTGGGCGGCAGTCTCATTTGGATGCGGCATTTTATTGGTTGATGTACTCAATGAAGTTCATTTCATGGGATTTAAATTAGGTTTCTGGTTTGCACAGCAGGGATCTATGTATGTATTCGTTGCGCTTATTTTTGTCTATGCGGCAAAAGCCAACGCCTTAGATAAAAAATATAACGTACAAGAAGACTAAGGAGCTTTGAGATGGATGTTCAAACACTAACTTATATTATCGTAGGGCTCTCGTTTGCGCTCTACATTGGGATTGCAATCTGGTCACGAGCGGGATCAACCAAAGAATTTTATGTCGCAGGTGGTGGCGTTCACCCTGTAGTGAACGGTATGGCAACGGCGGCGGACTGGATGTCTGCGGCATCGTTTATTTCGTTAGCAGGTATCGTGTCTTTTGTTGGTTATGACGGCAGTGTGTACTTGATGGGCTGGACGGGCGGTTACGTATTACTGGCCCTGTGTATGGCGCCTTATTTACGTAAGTTTGGTAAGTTCACTGTGCCAGATTTCGTCGGTGAACGTTATTATTCTCAGGCTGCGCGTACTGTCGCGGTTATCTGCGCGATCTTCATTTGCTTTACTTATATTGCAGGGCAAATGCGCGGTGTGGGCGTGGTGTTTTCTCGCTTCTTAGAAGTGGATGTTGACACGGGTGTGTATATTGGTATGGCTGTGGTGTTCTTCTACGCTGTTCTTGGTGGGATGAAGGGGATTACTTACACTCAGGTTGCCCAATATTGCGTATTGATTTTCGCTTTCATGGTGCCAGCGATTTTCTTGTCTGTGATGATGACAGGCCACATTATTCCACAAATCGGTTTCGGGGCGCAGCTGCTTGATGCGGCGGGCAACAATTCTGGCGTTTACCTGCTAGAAAAACTCAATAATGTTTCTACCGAGTTAGGCTTTGCTCCATACACAGATGGCTCTAAGAGCATGATTGACGTCTTCTGTATTACGGGTGCTTTGATGGTGGGTACTGCTGGCTTGCCTCACGTTATCGTACGTTTCTTCACTGTTCCTAAAGTGAAAGATGCACGTATTTCTGCAGGTTGGGCGTTAGTCTTTATCGCGATTATGTACACTACAGTCCCTGCACTCGCGGCGTTCTCCCGTGTGAACATGATTGAAACCATTAATGGTCCAGATGCTAAAGGTGTGGCTTATGAGAGTGCACCAGATTGGATTAAAAACTGGGAAAAAACGGGTCTGATCAAGTGGAATGATAAAAACGGCGACGGTAAGATTTATTACTCGTCAGGTAAGATTGAAGATGCTGCTAGTAAAAACGAAATGAAGATCGATAACGATATCATCGTATTAGCGACGCCAGAAATCGCCAATCTGCCAGCGTGGGTTATCGCTCTGGTTGCAGCGGGTGGTTTAGCTGCGGCCCTGTCAACATCAGCGGGTTTGTTGTTGGTGATTTCAACCTCGGTTTCACACGATTTACTCAAGAAAAACTTGATGCCAAATATCTCCGATAAAAAAGAGCTAATGTTTGCTCGTTTAGCGGCGGGTGTGGGCATTGTGATTGCGGGTTACTTTGGGGTGAATCCACCAGGCTTTGTGGCCGCGGTGGTGGCGTTCGCCTTCGGGTTAGCGGCTTCTTCATTGTTCCCAGCGATCATCATGGGTATCTTCTCTAAGACAATGAACAAAGAAGGCGCGATTGCCGGTATGTTAACGGGTCTACTGTTTACTGCGGGTTATATCATCTACTTCAAGTTTGTTAATCCAGCCGATAACGTTGCCGCTAACTGGTTCCTTGGTATTTCGCCAGAAGGTATTGGTATGGTGGGTATGTTAGTGAACTTCGGTGTGGCAGCGTTAGTCAGTCGAGTCACGACGGCTACACCACAGCATGTTCAAGAAATGGTTGAATCGATTCGCTTCCCTAAAGGTTCGGGTGAAGCGAGCGGTCACTAAGCTCATCGCTTAATCATTCGCATCAACTCAAGAGAGCGCTTCGGCGCTCTTTTTTATTGCGTTCGAATATGTTTTCCTGTCGTTGAGTGAGTTGGTGAGCCAAGGTATTGATGAGTTAATGCACTCAATCTAGGGCTGACTTTAGTCGAATGTAGCGCCGCGACAATGCAGGCTATAGTGATGACATATAAGTAAAAGTTTCGCCTAAAAGAAGGTGTTGCCTATGAATGCCAGTGAGTTACAACCCGTAGTGCAATTTCTACAAGGGCTAGTGCCTTTTGATACTCTGCCTGAAGATGTTGTGGTGTGCTGTGCTAAGGCTGTCACTGTCGGCTATTACAGTAAAGCCTCTGGTTATGTCAATTTCGATGCTAACTCGCCCAAGTTGTATATGGTGCGTAGCGGCGCCTTTGAGGTGCGCGATCCTGAAGGCGTGCTGGTCGATAGAGTCGGCGAGGGGGAGTTTTTTGGTTTTTCGACCTTGTTATCGGGGGAGAAAGTCGTCAACAAGGTCGCTATTCTCGAAGACGGTTTGGTTTATCATTTGCCCCAAAGCTTGTTCGATAATCTCAGAAGCGAGAGCCGCAACTTCGATAAATTTTTTACCCGCGCATTTGCTAAACGTCTACGTCATGAGGCTCGCTTTAAGGCGAAAGATCTGACGACCACTAGTCGGATCAGCACGTTGATGTCATCCGCACCTATTGTTATTGATGCCCACGCAAGCGTGACGCAGGCGGCACTCTTAATGCGAAACAGCCGAGTGTCATCCCTGTTGGTCACGGATAATCACAAACTAGTTGGGATATTAACCGATAAGGATTTGCGTAACCGCGTGTTAGCAGCGGGGCTCGACGGTCATATCTCAGTGCATCAAGCCATGACAGTTTCGCCGATCTCAATTTCATCCAATGCGTTGATTTTTGAAGCCATGTTGCTGATGAGCGAGCATAACATTCATCACTTACCCATTATCGACCAAGATAAAGCTATCGGCATGGTGACCAGTACTGACATCTTGCGCGGGCAGGGCTCGCAACCGCTGCTGTTGATTGGCGAGATTGAACGCCAGCAGGATCTTGCCAGTTTAATTAGCGTCAGTAAGCAAATTCCGCTGTTACTGCAAAATTTGATCAGTGCCGATGCCAGAGCCGAAGAAATTGGCCGAGTGTTAACCTCTGTCACCGATGCGCTGACACGGCGGTTAATCGTGCTCAATCAGCAATTACTCGGTGAACCGCCGATGGCCTTTTGCTGGTTGGCGTTTGGATCGCAGGGACGTCAAGATCAAGCGGCATGTTCGGATCAAGATAATGGTCTGTTAGTCGCAGAAGAGATGGATGATTTTGCTAAAGGTTATTTTGATGCCTTAACCCATGCCGTATGTGCTGGACTTGATCAATGCGGTTATGAGTTTTGCCCCGGCAATATTATGGCGCAAAACCCTCAGTGGCGAATGTCGCTTAAACAGTGGCAACAGGTATTTGAAAAATGGGTGGTAACGCCTGAGCCTAAGGCGTTAATGCACGCCAGTATCTTCTTCGATATGCGCTCGGTTTACGGTCCACAAACCTTATTTGATGCGCTGCAGGATAAAGTCTTAGCTCAAACCCGTGATAACGATATTTTCCTCGCGGGCATGACAGGTAATTCGCTGGTGGAGTCGCCACCGCTGGGCTTTTTCCGCAAATTTGTCCTCGAACGTGATGGCAGCGAAGTCAAAGGTATAGATTTGAAGCATAAAGGCAATGCCTTGATCAACGATATTGCCCGTGTTTATGCCCTGTCGGCAGGGATTAAAGAAGTGAATACTGCGAAACGTATCCGTGCCTTGATGGACGCAAACATTCTCAATCGTAAAGATGCGCTTAATCTTGCCGATGCCCACGAGTTTATCGCCCATATGAGGTTATCGAACCAAGGTTATCAACATAATCTCGGGCTAGAGGTGAGCAATTATCTGTTACCCGCACATTTATCTTCGCTGGTCCGCCATCAGCTACGTGATGCCTTTAAAGTGGTGCATGAGGCGCAGGCGGGGATGAAGATGAAGTTCATGCGAAGTTTTTGATATGAATACACTGCTGCTGAAAACGAAACTTAATTGGCGGGCGCTACGTTGCCAACATCAGTTATTTAAGGGCTATTATCAATCGCTATTACCTCTGCTGGCGATGCCGTTATCCGAAGCACCTTTGGTGGCGATGGATTTAGAGATGACAGGTCTCAATCCGCAGCAAGATCAAATTCTCAGTATTGGCTTAGTGCCGATTGAGCGCGGCGAGATCCCTTTGGCGCGCGCCGAACAAAAGTTAGTGCAAATTCGCGGTAGTGTTGGCCAAAGCGCGACGATCCACGGGATCCTCGATAATCATCTGGTGCAGGCGGTGACGATTGAGGAAGCCATGGGCTGGTTTATCAATCAAACCTATGGTCGAGTGCTGGTCGCGCATCATGCTCCGCTAGATTGTCGCTTTCTGCAGCAGGATTTATTGGCGATTTATCATCAAGCCCTTGTCCTACCCGCCATTGATACACTCTTGCTTGAAAGGCATCGTTTGCTACGGGAACACTCAGTGATTAAAGAGGGCAGTTTGCGCCTTGGCGCTTGCCGCGAACGGTACGGTTTACCCATTTATACTGCCCACAGTGCGTTGACCGATGCCTTAGCTTGCGGAGAATTATTATTGGCGCAAATGGCGGCCATGGGCGGGGCGGGGCAACTAACTGTGGCAGATTTATTGCGGCAATCAACTTAGCAGTTTCATCTTAGGTTAATCACTTACAGGCTAGACTATGTAACCCGTTTTAAGCTTAACTTTTAAGTTTAAAATCAATGCCGCCAACTTGGCAATCCAACCAACTTGTACTTCACTCTACTAAACTGAGTGCGTAGGAGAATATGATGCCGTTACCTTTGCTTTGGATGGGCAGTGCCGTAATTGGCGCAGTTTTGTTGGCCGATGAGCGCGAGAAGCGTCAGCAACTTGAGCGCGACAGATTACTCGGTAAGGCCCCTAAGTATCCCGTCGCCAATCGCGCTATGGTGGCGGCGCCGAGTCAATGGCAAAAGGGATTAAAACAAGTTGCGCCAATCCCAGGCAGTATTGTCTGTTGTTATGTCTTTGGCGTAATTGAACATACGGGTATCTGGCTTGGTGACGATTGCTTAGTTGAGTTACACGGTTCAGGGTTGGTGCGGGCAGTGTCGGTAAAGCGTTTCTTGGCGGGGCGAACGGGCAGCCAAATCTATCTTGCCTGTAATCATCTGCATCAACCACTCATCGCCGATGCTGTGTTAACCCGTGCCGAGCAGGCGATTTATCAATATCGTGAGTACGATTTATTCGACAATAACTGCCATCGATTTGTCTGGTCTTGTATTAGTCAAAGGGGCGAAGAGGTGGTTAAAGGTTTTAATGAGTTAAATCAAAAACTCGCCGAGTATTTTAATCAAGCTATCTATTGGGATGAGATGAGCAAGCTGAATGAATAAGTTTTGTCGTCATAAACTAAAAAAGCCATCTTAATCGATGGCTTTCTGTCTTAGTAAAACACGATATTACCGTTTTGCAGAAACCGTTTACGGCTTACAAAAATAATCGACAGCGCGTTTAACTAACTCTATGCCTGTTTTATCGCAAGGCGGTAACTCGGCATCACTGATATTGATAGGCGTCACGCGGTTGCCCCATTGCAGCAAGAGTGCAGCAGAGGTTAAGCCGGCGCCAAAGGCACAAGAGAGTATGGTTTGATTTGGCTTAATCACGCCTTGCTCTAACGCATCACAAATCGCAATCGGAATGGTTGCTGCCGAGGTATTGCCATAATTGGCAATGTTAACGAAGGCTTTTTCTTTCGGAATTTTCATTCGGCTGACTAAGGTATCGATAATGCGCTCGTTGGCTTGATGCGGGATCACAAGATCCACTTCATCCTTATCAACACCACATTTTTCAAGCACTTTAGTGCTCAATTTATTCATTCCGTTAATCGCACGCTTGAAGATTTCTTGGCCATCGAATTCAATAAAGAAATCCAATGACTCGGCAGAGAATCTGTCCATCGCCGTACCAAAGCCAGCTTTAAGAATGTCACGACCTTCAGGATCGTTATTCAGCTCATAACCGAGCACGCCACCGGCAACATCTGTTGCTTCAACAACAACGGCACCTGCGCCATCGCCGAATAACACGGCAGTTTCGCGGCGTGACCAATCTAGATAGAAAGATAAACGTTCAGCACCAATGACTAATACTTTCTTGCTCTGACCACTCTTGATTTGTGAGCTGGCTAAACCTAAGCCATATAAAAAGCCACTGCAGGCAGCATTGATGTCGAACGCGGCACAACTGGCGCCAATATTAGCTTGTACAGTGGATGCGATATTCGGGATCAAAGTGTCTGGGCTGGCGCTAGCCAGAATGATCATGTCAATTTCACTGCCATCGATACCCGCAGCTGCGAGTGCACGTTGTGCTGCAACTGAAGCGAGTTCAGAGGTGTTAACATGACTGATATGGCGCTGGCTGATGCCGGTGCGAGATTTAATCCATTCATCGGATGTCTCGATAAAGGTCGCAAGATCATCGTTGGTCAGAGTGGCTGGTGGAACACATTTGCCCCAACCTGTGATAGTGGCGTACTGCATGGTGGTTTCTCTCAAATAAAAAAGGCAGAACCTGAGCGCTGCCTTGAATCGACAACAAAGCTTATCGGCAACTCTAATGGCCGTCCGTGATCTAGACCACCTGTTTGGCGACGAGATCTCGAATTGTCATTGCGGCATGCAGAATATGATGACGCAGTAGCGCCGTCGCTTTTTCTGTTTCTCTCAGTTTGCAGTGGTTGAGTAAAGCTCTGTGCTCATGCTCTGCAGCAGGAATCCCCCCCGCGAGCAATAACTGCAAACGAATGTATCTATCACAATTAGTATTGAGGCCGTGAACAACCTCAAGGGTGTGTGGGCGATTAGCCGCCTGATATAAGCAAGTGTGAAATTGCGTATTCAACTCGCTCCAACTGGCAACGGCATCTTCATGTTTGAAGGCCGACTCCAATTGTTCGAGTACACGTTCAGCTTTTTCTAAATCAGCTTCTTGAAGCAGCGGGATCGCCTTAGCGAGCAGATCGGTTTCGATCATGGCACGTAATTCAAAAAGTTCGGTGACTTGCTCGACGGATAACACGGTCGCCGTCGCACCTTTATGGGGCTCAAACTTAACGAGTCCTTCGGCTTCGAGTTGCAATAAGGCTTCTCTCACCGGAATGCGGCTGACATTTAACGCTTCAGCCAACGCACTTTGTCTGAGTGGCTCTCCTGCGGCTATGTCACCTGAAAGAATTCTCTCTCTGAGCACTTCAACAACTAACTGGGTGCGGGTTTTGTGGACTATAGGCGTAGTTCGACTCATTATTTCCGTCTATTTCGGGTATTTTCTCTTTATCTGCCCAAGATTACCGTTAAAAACACCACAAATAAAGGGGAATGCTTGATTGAGTGGTGCATCTTAGGGATTAACAATGCCCAAACGGCGAGGGTTTTGATGGTTTTAGCTCTCTCAATTATGCGCCTTTCTTGGAAACAATCTTTAATGCGACAGCCATCATTTTCCTAAGTGCGCTGTTTATCTGCTGCAATGAAGTACTTCGACTAGTCGGTTGAGTCAGGTACAACAGTTAAATATGTTGCCCGAGGACTTTGATTTAACAGGATAAGATTTTTCATACATTGAGACTCTCGGCGCAAGGTGTTATCCGCATCTAGCGATAAGCATCACTAACGCTCAATTTAGCGTTAAAAGCACAACTTCGCGGTGCAATTTTTGATAATGAATGGAATAATAGCGCGATAACGCCTTAGGCGATTTTGGAGTATTACAGTGAGTCGAGCAGTATTTTTAGACCGTGATGGCGTGATTAACAAAGATCATGGTTATGTCCACTTAGTGGATGACTTCGAATATATCGAAGGTGTGTTTGAATCTTGCCTCTCTTTGAAAGGAATGGGCTACAAGTTAGTTGTCGTCACAAATCAATCTGGTATTGCCCGTGGTATGTATACAGAAGATCAATTCCACAGCTTAACGGAGTGGATGGATTGGAACTTTGCCGACAAAGGCGTTGAACTCGATGGTATCTACTATTGCCCGCACCATGGTGAAAATGGCATAGGGGAATATAAGGTCGACTGTGATTGCCGTAAACCTAAGCCGGGTATGCTCAATGATGCGGCGCAATTCTTGAAAATCGACTTAGTGCACTCAGTCATGGTTGGCGACAAAGCCGAAGATATGCAGGCAGCGAAAGCGGCGGGCGTGACCACTCGCATATTAGTGCGCAGTGGTAAGGTTATTGCTGATGACAGCGATGCCACTGTGGTACTGGGCAGTATTGCCGATGTGCCAGCTTACTTAAAAAGCCTAGTCTAGTTGCTACGCTACTACTTATAAGCAGATAAACATTTGCTGATAAGTTCATCTCAAGCAGCAACTATCACAGTAACCAGTAGCGCGAGTTGTCGCTCTTGTTGGATGAGAGTTTGCGTTAAAGCGATCCAACATGGCATAAAGAGCTAACCAATAGGTTGGCTCTTGTCATTTCTAGCGCTGGGTTAACCTCATCTTTTGCCTTAATCCAGCAAAAATTCGAGAATATTGGCGTTAAAACACACTTTTAGTTTAAAAAGTGTGCGCTTGAATCGTTTTTCGTAATTATTCGCGCCAAAGGGGTTGCGGTAAAATCTGACATCCCTATAATGCGCATCCACTGACCCAGCGGGGTCAACGGTTAAACGCTGAATAAGCTGCTAACCATGCTCTTTAACAATTTATCAAGCAAATCTGTGTGGACACTCACAGGTGTTGAGTTAATCGAAACTGCTTAACCTTCGGGTTGGCAGTCAAAAATTTAAATCAACCAATTCTTTCACGAGAGTGATGAGTGTTCGTAGCAATATGTACAAAGACTTACTACTTATTTTCGAATAAATAGAAGTCGAACAGAATTCGTTGAGCAGTTTGACGTAAGTCAA